>CAXBHV010001364.1:0-2527 GCA_963974855.1 uncultured Rhodopirellula sp.
TCAAGAGTTTCGACCTGTTCGGCGATTCACGAAAGTCTTGACGACTTCCGCTACGAGTCATCCCACCACTTAATGTTCCGGCGGCCCTAAGATAGTGTCGCGACGTTACCATGAAGCGATTGCCAGTGCGGCACAAATTTCATAAATCAAGCAAATCGAAATCGCTCATGGGCCGAAAACATCAGTACCGCGTTAGTACCTCACTGCCCGTTTCGGCTACGGAAGCCTTCGCTTATCACGAGCGTCCGGGAGCCTTGCAGCGTCTCACACCGCCATGGGAAAAGGTGTCGATTGAGTCAAGTGACGAAAGCATCACGGTTGGCAGCGAGCTGGTTCTAAAAACGAGTTTTGCTGGAATCCCGCTACGTTGGGTCGCTCGACATGTTCAGTACGATCCGCCTCATCTTTTTGCCGACACGCAGGTTTCCGGTCCGTTTGCCAGCTGGGATCATCGTCACGAGTTTCGCGATCTACAAGTGACAGGTACCGAAGCTCGCTCGACGCTAACCGACTCTATTGATTACGAATTGCCCGCCGGGGCAATCGGCAACCTGTTTGGCAATGCGCTCGTGCAGCAAAAAATTGAATCGATGTTTGCTTATCGTCACAGAATTACATCCGATGATTTGCATTTGGTCAGCCGCTATCCGTCGGAACGGCTTCGCTTCGCAATCTCAGGATCGAGCGGTTTAGTGGGCTCGAACCTTGCCAGTCTGCTGAAATTGCTCGGCCATGAAACGACTCCGATTGTGCGTACGCAAGAAGGCTCGAATTCGATCGCCGCTTGGGATGCTGCAGCAGAGATCGAAAAATTCAATGACATCGATGTCGTTGTCCATTTGGCGGGCAAGTCGATCGCGGGTGGACGGTGGACCGAGAAAACCAAGCAAGAGATTCGAGACAGCCGCGTGATTAAAACACGGCAACTCTGTGAATCACTTGCGTCGCTTGAGCAAAAACCCAAGGTCTTGATCTGTGCATCGGCAACAGGAATCTACGGCGACCGTGGTGACACCGTGTTTGATGAAGCTTCAAGCTGCGGTGACGACTATTTAGCCGACGTTGCAACGGAGTGGGAAGCCGCTTGCCAACCGGCGATCGATGCGGGAATTCGCGTGGTCAATGCAAGGTTTGGCTTGGTGCTTTCGGTGGCCGGAGGTGCACTCGAGCAAATGTTGTTGCCGGCAAAGATGATGGGTGGAAAGCTTGGCAGTGGCAAACAGTGGTGGAGCTGGATTGCACTGGATGATGTGCTCGGAGCAATCTATCACTGCGTTCAGAGAGCGGATATTTCCGGTCCGGTGAATTTTGTCTCGCCCGAACCGATTACCAACTCGGGTTTTACGCAAACGCTAGGTCGCGTGTTGAACCGACCGCCGCTCATACCGGCTCCTGCGTTTGGATTGCGGTTGGCGCTCGGCGAGATGGCCGACGCATTGCTACTGGCCAGCACTCGAGTGGTACCCGGTGTATTGCAGCGATCAGGTTATGCATTCCGTTTCACGGATCTCGAAGCGGCGCTTCGTTACTCGCTCGGACGCGAACGACTGCAATCTGAAGCCTCTTGAAATGCGTCAGCCCAGGTGACGATCCAAGCGGATGTCTGAGAGCGTGATGGCACCGCCGAAGCATTGCTCGACATCCAGCCCTGGTTTCCGCGGTCGTCCATGGAAATCACTTTCGAAATGGATCTCGGATTCGCGATGGTGTGCCGTGCGTGTCATCGGTTCCCAATCGACATCACAGCGCACTCGTGGCGGCTGCTCGATCGCGGGATCGATGGCGGGCAGATTGAGGTTCCAAAGCAGCGGCGAGTCTTTTAGTTGTCGTGAAATCTGTAGGAATTCTTCGATCGTTTCTTTTGTCCAACGTGGAACGTGGTCCCACGTTTTCTCGATGTCGGGACGACGGTAATGCGACACGGCGAGTGCAGGGACACCCGAGATGGCCGCTTCGCGTGCTGCCGCAAACGTCCCGCTAACGTGCAAATCGACTCCTAGGTTCGCACCTGCGTTGACACCGGAGATCACTGCATCGGCACCTTTGGCCAGTACGCCTAATCCGGCACGCACACAATCCACCGGCGTTCCATCGATCTGGAACCAATTGGGGCGGACTGACTTGACGACAAGCGGTCGCCCATTGGTCACGCTGTGGCCACATTCACTGCGTCCACGATCCGGAGCAACCACAATCACCTCAACCTGATTGCCCATCGCGTAACAGACGGACTCGACCAGTGCCGCCAAGCCGGGGGCATCGATGCCGTCATCGTTAGTGATCAGTAGTTTCATAGCTTCCTTAATCTCTGGCAAAGTTCGGAAACGTCTGCTTCGTCGATCAAAAGTGCGCGATGATCAAGTACGCAGATTTGGTTCGCGAGCAATTCAGCTTGCTCGAGTGGAACCGGTTTGCGGCAGCGTCGCTCGCTTGATCGGCCCATCGAACGAAACCCAGTGCCTAGAGGCATGTTGCATTGTAGCGCCGCGGCGACCAAGCGATCACGGTGGGCCATCGAATCTACACG
>CAXBHV010001365.1:0-2519 GCA_963974855.1 uncultured Rhodopirellula sp.
AGCTCGTTCGTAAACGCTTTTGATGGCGGAATCGAGATAAGCAGGAAAGGCTTCTTCGCCTGGAATTTCTTCGAGTCGCCCGGACGTTTCTCGCATTGCCTGGGCCCAGCGAGAAGTGGAGTCGGCAAGCAGCAAAACGTCCAGACCCATTTGGCGATAGTATTCTCCAATCGTAATACCGGTATAAAT
This sequence comes from uncultured Rhodopirellula sp., assembly GCA_963974855.1. Taxonomy (GTDB): domain Bacteria; phylum Planctomycetota; class Planctomycetia; order Pirellulales; family Pirellulaceae; genus Novipirellula. Next base: position 190 of record CAXBHV010001365.1, read on the forward strand.
TGAAGCTTCACGGGCCGCGACCGGCATTGACGATGTGTTACAGATAATGATGGTTCGGTCCATCAGTTTGCCGCCGGTACGAGGGTCTTCCATCTCGGCAAATTCGTGGATCGTCTCGACAACTTCACCCGCCCTTTCGCCGCATGCGACCACGACCACCACATCGACGGCCGAGTAGCGGGCGATCAAGCCTTGGGTTACTGTTTTCCCAGCACCGAACGGACCGGGAATACAGGCCGTCCCGCCGCGAGTCACTGGAAAGAAGGTATCAATGATGCGCATCGTTGTGCGAAGTGGCTGGCTGGGATATTCGCGTTGTGCCCGACGCTGCTTCATCATCGTGGCGGGAATGGGGCGGCGAACTGGCCAGTTGCGAACCATGTTCCATTGGTATTCATGCCCCGCCGAGTCACGCACGGTGACAACCGGCTGTTGGACAGTCATTTGTCCGGCCTGAACGCTGATGACTTCCACAATGTCTTGCAAATCAAACGGAGCCAGGATCTTGTGAGTAATCTTTCGCTCGGTAACCGTCCCCAAAACATGTCCCGAACCGATTCGCTGACCTAGGTTGACGGCTGGTTTGAAATCCCACGCCCGCTTCGTATCGAGTGGGTAGATTTCTCGCCCGCGTTTCAGAAAGAAACCGTCCTGTTCGCCAAGCTGGGTCAGAGGGTTTTGTAGCCCGTCGAAAATGGTGCCCAGCATTCCTGGGCCGAGGTTTAGCGACAGCAACGATCCGGTCAGTTCTACCTTGTCACCGTATTGAACTTTGTGTGTTTCCTCAAAGACTTGAAGGTCGGCGACATCGCCATAGATACGCAGCACCTCTGCCTTCAATCGCTCGTTGCCAACGATGACAATCGCCACCTCGTTCTTAACGATCGAAACATCCTTTGCCTGGATCGTCACAATGTTTCCATTGACGCCAATCACGCGTGCGTGGTTGACGGTTTTATTGGAAGAGCTGATCGTAGACACCCAATGTCTCCTTCAAATTGGACTCGAATCTTGCCCGCCCAGCCTCGATATTGCGACTGGTCCAGCGGTCAATGATTTCCCAGCGGGCCAGATAGAGCAGGATCGCCTCGAAGGAGAACGTAAAACGCTCGGCCATGCGGCTCCATTGCCGGTAATTGGTGCCGAACAACAAGCGTTGAGCCCCCATTGCGTTTCCGGCCGATAGCAGTTGGTTGAACTCGCTGATCCATGAAAAACGACCCGCCAAATTGAAGTCCGGCTCGTTATAATATCGCCTGATATGCTGGACCCACTGACCGACGCCAATCGGAGCGGGCAATCCAGCGTGTTTCCTTCGCACCGCGCTGATAATCGTGCGGGTATCGATTCGCATCTGAATGATCACTCGCAGAGTCGGATTGGAAATTTCCCTCATCAGCTTCTGATAAGTCGCGATGACTTCCTCGTCGGTGCGTTCCAGCGGTTGCCGATCCCAAATGACAAAACTGGTCCACTGGTCGATGACCGCCGCGTCGTCGTCCTCCAGCATGCGCAGACGCTGTTCCAACCGCGGAGGTGAAATCAGATCGCGTTCAACCTCAAAGTGGGGAGGTAGCGGCGGGAGACTGGCGATCAATGTGTGATAGGAACGACTCAATCTCTAACCCTCCTTTTCCATGATCGTACGATAACGAGGAGCGAGGTATTGCATTAACAGTGTCGTGATTGTCTCGTCGGTCAGTTCCAGTTGCACATCCTCGTCAACGATTTGCACTGTGATCCCAGGGCTTGGATCATCGGACACCGCAAACGTCAATCCATCTCGTAAAATGTCCGCAGTCAATCCGAGGAGGAATGCCGCCAGCGAATCGGGTTGAACCGGCGAAACTTCTTTTGCAATCTCTTCAGGAGTCGCTGTACCGGCCGGCAACAGAACTCGCAATTGCTGTTTCGGGTCGTCCGGTATTGCTTTTCGCGCAACTTCCAGAATGAACTCTTCGAGAAACTTGCGATCCTTCAGCGTCAATCCAACCAGCCGCTTGAGATTTTTGGTGAACTCTTCAAAACATGCCTCACGAACTCGCAACCGCACATCACGACTGGCCAATCGCAGAGCTTGATTGCCGTTTTCGATGACTCGCTCTCGTTCCTCTTTCGCGTTGGTGACAATTTTTTCCGCTTCGGCAAGGGCGTCGTCCAGAATGGACATCGCTTCCTTGCGGGCGTTCCCGACCAACCGTTCCGCCTCTGCTTCGCCGGACGCAACGCCTTCCTGGTGAAGTTTGTCGATTAGTTCTTGGACTCCGCTAGATTGCTGGTTGTTGTCCGGCATGGAGGTTGTACATCCTAATGGTGAACACTTGCATCGA
>CAXBHV010001366.1:0-2517 GCA_963974855.1 uncultured Rhodopirellula sp.
TGAATCAGGCGCTTGATCGTCGGTGAGTTTTGCCGCATCGATTCGGCCGAAACGGTGTCCAGCCAAGCGGTGAAGGCCGGATTGGAATTTGCAACATGGAGGTCGCGTGCTTGTTCGGCGTTCTTGATTTCAGGTTCAAGTTCGTTCCAGCGAGCAAGGTCCTGTTGGATTGGCACAAAGGCCACTTTGCTTCTGCCGTCTTTGGAATTGCCATCTTTGGGCGGCTGCGTGGTGTTACGAAAAAACGCTGCCAATGCGTAGTAGTCCTTGATCGTGATCGGATCAAATTTGTGGTCGTGGCATTGGCAACAATTAGTGGTGAGTCCTAGGTAGACCCAACCAAAGGTTTGCACCCTGTCGGCTGCGTACATTGCCACATTTTCTTCGTCGATCGTTCCGCCTTCGTTCGTCGTCATCGCACAACGCTGGAACCCGGTTGCAATCAATTGATCAAGCGTCGGATCGGGTAACAGATCGCCAGCAAGTTGTTCGAGCGTGAATTCGTCGAAGGGTTGGTTTTGGTTGAACGAGCGGATCACCCAGTCGCGATACGGCCACATTTCACGATAGTTGTCGAAGTGCATGCCGTGAGTATCCGCGTACCTCGCGGCATCCAACCAAAAACGGGCTCGATGTTCACCCCACGCCGTCGAGTTCATCAGCCGGTCGATCCATTGCGAGACGGCTTCGTCACCCGACGCGGCGTAGTCGGCAACAAACGACTCGACATCATCGACCGACGGTGGCAACCCGGTAATATCGAAACTGAGCCGCCGGAAAAAACGGCGTGGTGATTCTTCGGCCGCAGGACGCAAGCCGTTGTCATGCAGTCTCGCCAGTACGAATTGATCGATTTCGTTTTTGCACCAATTCGCATCAGGCATCTCTGCGTCTGGCCTATCCGCGTCAGAGCTGTTTGCATCGATTTGCGGTGGCGGCACTTTCGTTGGTGGAATTAACGCCCAGTGATCTTGGTACTCGGCTCCCTCGGCAACCCAACGCCGCAGTGTCTCACGCTCGTCGCTTGACAACGACTTCTTGGACGCAGGCGGCGGCATCACCATGTCGGCGTCGTCACTCATCACGCGAGCGATCATTTCGCTCGCCTCCGGATCACCCGGTTGGATCGCTCCGGCATCAATCGCCAACTCGCGGACATCCATACGCAAATCGGCCTCGCGGCTCGAGCCATCCAAACCATGACAAGCGAAACAGTATTCAGCCAAGATTGGCCGGATATCGCGGTTGTATTCCAGCGGCGTCTCGGCGGATGCGATGCATGGCCACGACAGCAAAAGAGCCGCCGCTAGCGTCAGTGCTCGCGACACGGGGGCCGCTAGCCAGGGGCGGGACCAATCTGGCACGCGTAATGATTGATTCTGCATCGTGATGAATTTCACTTTCTGCTGCAAAGACGGCGGGGCGGGAGGGGGGTGGTGGGACGCATGACGTGGCATTATCCATACGCTATCATGCCAACGCCGAAAAGACACCCAAGTTTACATGGAAAGATTGGGATGTGCAGCTGAATACTTTTGAGGAAGTCATTGTCAATTAAAATGGATGCCCCCCCCAATCAAGACGCGATCACTTTCTTTAACCGCTACACCGGCGAGATCGAGCAGGAAGAGATCTACGGCGAACCGTTCCTCCGCTGGACCTACGAAACCGTGCCTGGCCAGATCGCACTGGCGGTCGCCGCCAAACGCGTTTGGTTTTCCAAATGGTACGGTTGGCGGATGGACCGAGTCGCCAGTCAAGCGAAAGTGATTTCCTTCATTGAAACCTACAAACTCGATCCGAACGAATTTCAGGACCCCCCCGAATCGTTTCGCACGTTTAATGAGTTCTTCTATCGCAAATTGAAGCCGGCCGCGCGTCCGATCGACACCGATCCAGACTCGGTCGTCTTTCCTGCCGACGGTCGTCATCTCGCAATCGCTGACGTTTCTAAGGCCGATGGATTTTGGGTCAAGGGACAACGGATGGACTTGGCTCGCTTGTTGGGTAGCCGCGAATTGGCGGATCGCTATGCCACCGGCAGCATGCTGATCTCTCGCCTCTGTCCGGTTGATTACCACCGCTACCACTTTCCCGTGTCGGGCTTGGCGAGCGCATCCCGTTTGATCCCAGGATCGCTGTCGTCGGTCAACCCGATTGCACTGCGGAAGCGTTTGGCGATTTTGTGGGAAAACAAGCGAGTGATTACCCAAGTTCAAACGGAATCCCACGGCAACGTGTTGATGATCGAAGTGGGCGCGGCCTGTGTCGGAGGAATCCATCAAACATTCACTCCCGGCGCAGTGCAAAAAGGGGACGACAAAGGCTACTTCACATTTGGCGGTTCGATGACGATGGTGTTGATGGAAGCGGGGCGGGTACACTTTTCAGAGGACTTGCTTACACACTCGTCTCAACAGCGAGAAGTCTATGCGCGGATGGGCGACGTTGCCGGTCGCAATGAGTGACCGCGTTTAACCTGATGCCATCTCGTTATGGTTCTCAGCGTGTGTGAGA
>CAXBHV010001367.1:0-2514 GCA_963974855.1 uncultured Rhodopirellula sp.
AACGAGCCTGCGCGACCTGGGCCAAGGATGTGGCGTCTTGCCAAGTGCTCGTCAAATGCCCCGCGGTTCGAGACGCGAGTCAACGCGTCCGTCTGAGCTCTGCGTTCGGCAGACTCTAACTGGTCGGCTTGCTCGGATATTCGTGCTTGCGCTGACTGCAGTTTCGTTTGCATCGATTCGTTCGCTTCGATCAAGCGATTGACGACATCCCCGAGTTCGTCTGCGTTAAACGTTGTTTCCGACGTCAATACATCACTGACGGCTTGAACGCTACTTTGGTGCTTGTCGACATCCATCGCCATCGTGGTCGCATATTCGCGCAGTCGGTCCGCTGCAGCGGCAAGCCGATCGTATTCGGCTTTGACTTGATCAAGCTCTGATTTTTCGATCAGCGTTAAGTCATCCGTGACGTCGCTTAGGTCGACGCCCCAGCCGAGCCCGTTCATCACCCATCCACATGCAATTCCCACTCCTGCACAACTAAATGCGATTGCTAGGTCGAGATACATCGTTGGGACCATACGTGGGTGGATTGCAGTTTGTGACGCGGCCTTGTTCTATTGCTGCTGGCGATGGCCGCGTTTTCCGGTTGAGAGGCTTCTAGGCCATTGCTAATGGCTCGGCTTCCCCATGGGGATATAGGTCATGCGGAGAAGTCCAGCGAAGGACTCAGCGGAATGAATTACGGTTTCGAAGTCGTGCCGAGTGCATCGGTGCACGTCGAAGCGGTCGTAGCAATTGTGAGGATTGGCGTTATGTAAAACGCCGCAGCAGCGTGTGCGTGTCGCAAGGCATCCCCTGTCGCTGGCACAACCCCGATTCAACCTTGAATCTTTCTTGGAATGTTCCGGCTTTGCTAGCAATGCACATTTATTGTTCGATCCGAGGGCTACCTTTTGAAATTCGTAGCGGATTCGTGTAGGCATAAATCTGGAAATGTGTGATATTTAATAGAACTCCCATCGCTCCGCATGATCCGCTTGCCTCTCTCGCCTGCCTGCACTCTTTGTCAACAATGCTATCAATTGGCATTTTGGGTGAGCATTGATACTGATGAACATTGAGTGCGATGGTTCTTGTTCACATCATTCGGCTAACGTGCCTGAACAAAAGGTGTTTGCCGTCATTGCAACAACTTCTGGGAGCCCACAGTGATTCAACGACCTAGTCAGGAAATAGCCACGGCCGCAAATGCCATCCTTGCGAAAAGCTCAGTCGCTGAGCTACGCCAACTGCGAGTCGACGAGAGTGGAAGTGAATTGAGGCTGAGCGGGCTGGTTCGCAGTTTCTATCACAAGCAACTCGCTCAAGAGACGGTGCGGGTCGTGGCAGGTGCATTGCGAGTGAACAATACCGTTCGTGTCAGCGGTTGATCGGACTCGTCGGATTCGGGTCAATCCTGCTAGCTGTTTTTGAATTCATCGCACCACTCATTTCGAGCAGCGCTTGGACTCGAAAATGTTTTGACCCAAAATTTTTGACCCGAAAATCCTGTCCAGCTATAAAAAATGCCGTATGGCAATCGCCACACGGCTGGTAGGGACATTCTTCGCGGGACTTTCTTCGCAAAGCACATTCGTTGCGTTGCATAATGCACTTGGCGAAACACGTCGTCGTTCGCTTAACGACGACGGCGGGTGACTTTCCGGTGCATCGGATTCAGCTTCGGAGCAGCTTTCTTCACCGTTTCTTCGGTTTTCGGTGCCAACATGACTGCCGCCGGAGGATCAAGTCCCTCGAAATGGTCGCGTTTTAGTTGCTTGTTGATCCGCTGTTCGATACTGGTCAGCGAGTCACCTTCACCGGGGACGACGAACGTGAACGCAATACCTTCTCGTCCCATGCGGCCAGTACGGCCTACACGATGGACGTAGTCATCGCAGTCTTGGGGCATATCGTAATTGATAATGTGTGAAATCGTACTGATGTCAATTCCGCGTCCCACGACGTCGGTGGCGACCAGAATCTGCAGTTTGTCGTCACGCAATTGCTGAAGGACTCGGTCTCGTTCACGTTGCGCCAAGTCGCCATGCATGCTGCCGCAGGCGGGATAGGTTCGGCTCAATTGGCGATGCAGACGGTCCGTTCCTCGCTTAGTGCGACAGAAAATGATCGCTTGCTTTGGGTTCTCGCGTTCGAGTAATCGTTCGAGTAATTCGAGCTTCTTGTCATGCGAGACGGTAAAGTAACGCTGTTCGATCGTGTCGACGGCAATGTCTTTGTCGCAGCAATCGATCACGACAGGCTCGTGCATATACGTTTCCGCCAACTTGCGAACAGTGGGGGGAAGGGTCGCGGACAGCAGCAGTGTTTGCCGATCTTTCGAGCATTTACGCAAAATGCGTTCGATTTGCGGACGGAATCCGATATCGAGCATGCGGTCAGCTTCATCCAAGACGACGCACCACACTTTGTCGGTTCGAAGCGACCGTCGTTGTAGGTGGTCATGCAGTCGACCGGGGGTACCCACCACGATCTGCACACCATTTTCGAGCTGGCGTAATTGCCGTTTGA
>CAXBHV010001368.1:0-2512 GCA_963974855.1 uncultured Rhodopirellula sp.
CTGGCTGAATCACTGCGTGTGCCGCAGGTTCTCAGCATGCCATGGCTGATCACAAGTGGGCACCGAGTTTTCCTCGGGCACGCCGTGTTGTTGGTGCTGATGGTCGCGGCCACCTTCATTGACTTTGACGAGCAAACGATCCCCGACGAAATTACGATCCCCGGTACGCTGTTCGCGCTGTTGCTGGGATCGATTTCCGACTGGGGCTTCATGCCGATTTCGCTGCCGATTGGTGGTCCTGCGATCGAGTTGGCTCGCGTCACGTTCGAAGCTCCCTGGTTCCCCGCGTTAGAAAAATGGTGGACCAGCACGGGGCTGTTAACGGGATTGGCGATTTGGAGCGGATGGTGCTTTGCATTAGCGGATCGTCGTTTGATTTTACGAAAGGGATTTGGCAAAGCGATTGAGTTTTTCTTTGCGGGGCTGGTGCGTCACTCGACTTGGAAATTGCTGCTCGCCATTTGGGTCGCGGGCTTGATCGCGATCTCGATCGTCTTCCAGCTCGGCGGCGTTCATTGGCACGGACTGTTTTCCTCGTTGATCGGTCTAGCGGTCGGTGGCGGCGTGATTTGGGCGATCCGAATCATTGCGTCCAGCGCGATGGGAATGGAAGCGATGGGGTTTGGCGATGTGACGTTGATGGCCATGATCGGAGCGTTTTTGGGATGGCAGGCCGCCGTCGCCGCCTTTTTTCTCTCTCCCTTTGCTGCCATTGTGATTGTGGTGTTCCAGTTCATCATCACGCGTGAACCCCGAGTCCCGTTTGGCCCCTATTTGTGTGCCGGGGCGGCATTGACGGTGATTGGATGGGATCGAGTAATGAACCAGTGGTTCTTGCCGAACCTGTTTTTCCTCGGCAATTTTATCCTCTGGCTCTGTTTGGCGATGCTCGGTCTAATGGGGGCCATGTTGTTTGTTTGGCGGCATATCAAACAGCGTTTGTTTGCTTAGCGTGGCGAATGAGTCGCGGCAGAGGATTCGCATCCCTAAGAATGGATTGGGACAAATCGATGATTGTGATTGCCCGACGTTATGGACAACTCGGTAACCGGTTGTGGCTGTACGGGCACATGATCGCCGCAGCGGCCGAGTACGGCGTGACCGTCGCCAACCCAAGCTTTGCCGAATACGCCGATCTGTTTCCCTCGACTCGTAACGATTTGTGGTGCCGATATCCGATTGTTGCGGAACCTGATCCGTCGCCACTTCAGCAGTCGGCACCGTCTCGCCGGACGCGAGATTGGTTGGCCCAGGGGGTCTATCTCTCGGCTAAGACGCTCTATACGTTGCGACTGCGAAACTATCCCGCCAATGTTCTTCGTATCAAAGGCGACCAGAGTTACGACTTAGGTAGCGACGCGTTTCGCGAACTCGCAACGAGTGGCCGGCCGGTGATGGCACTGGGGTGGCAATTTCGCAGTGAGTCACTGCTGGCGAAACATGCGGCGGTCGTTCGTCGCCATTTCCATCTTGGGCCCGAGCATGGAGAGCCGGTGGGGGAATGTCTGTACCAAGCACGGCAAAGCAGCGACGTTGTGATCGGCATCCACATTCGCCAAGGCGACTATGCGACATTTTTAGATGGCCGTTATTACTATGAAGTCCGCGACTACGTGGCCACGATGCGAGAAGTGCAAGCTCAGCTCTCCCCTCGCCGCGTGACGTTCCTCGTTTGCACCAATGTGCCTTATGACGAGTCGGACTTTGCCGGGTTAAACGTGCAGTTTGGTCCCGGGATTCCACTGCAAGACATGTATGCATTGGCAGAGACTGACATGATCATCGGGCCTCCGAGTACGTTCACAATGTGGGCGTCGTTTTATGGTGGCGTTCCGCTGAAAATGATGACGCGGTGTGATGACAAGATCGAAGTCGAATCGGTCGCACCGGAGTTGTTCAAGTCCAATCCAAGCAGCACAAAGTATCAAATCGTGCAAGGGAAGCTGTCCGAGTTAAGTGCAAGTGAGCTTGCTGATGTCTTTGGTTTCAGCCAGCCGAGCGAACGTTTCTCAAGCGAAGCAAAGTCATTCAAGTCAAATTCGTAGGCCGGATTAAGTCGCGATAGCGAAGCAGATCCGGCACAACACTTCACCTCTCCAAAACTTGTTTTGGGGAGGTCCGTTCAAGCGTTAGTCCGTTCACTGGTGAGTCATTAGAGAGGGTAGAATCAGGCAGTGTAAGTTCAGCGCAACCAGTAGTCTCCATTAGGAGCTTAGGAACCGCACGTCACCTCGCCCGAGCGTCAGCTTGGGAGGCCTCGTCCGGGTGAGGGCCGACCGCGCAAGCTTGATGCGGCGTTCGACTCGGATTGCTCGGTCGCCCCTCACCCGAGCAATCGCTAAAGGCTCTGCTCGACCTCTCCCAAACTGCGTTTGGGAGAGGTGACAGTACGCCAGCGGAATTTTGGATGTTGCCTCGGCAGTCTCATCCGAGTGGGAGGGTGAATTCCGCTGTCGTGCCGGATCTTCGCTCCCGGCCTACCAGAACGATGAACATTTTACGGCCGCTAACG
>CAXBHV010001369.1:0-2512 GCA_963974855.1 uncultured Rhodopirellula sp.
AAACCTTGGCTTTCAAGGCCTTTGTTCCAACTGGATCGGCACCGAATTATGCCGTATTTTCCGAAGACAGCGCTTCGGTTTTCGTAACGAATTCAGGCAACGGCACAATCAGTGAAGTCGATGTCGAGAAGGGATTTGTCAGGCGCAATTTGCTTGTTGGTACAGCTCCCGAGCATGTGGTCATCTCCGATGACGGGGCAACGCTATATGTGGCCGACGCAGATATCGGCAAAATCCATGAGATTGCTGTGTCCGATGGTGCCATTCTACGCTCAGTCGAGATTGGTGGAGAGTTGCACGGGCTCGACTTGTCGGACGACGGGAGCACGCTCTTCGTCAGCGGAAAGGGCGAAGACAAGCTTGTCGCGATCGATTTGCAATCCGGTGCGAAGCGAACCGTTTCATTGTCGCCCACTCCGTATCATCTGACAACAATCGACGGCACTGACAAGATTTACGTATCGAGCCGCGACGAACCCAAGGTTTGGATCATCAACCAGATCGATCTCGCAGTCATCGGCGAAATCGCAGTTTCCGGCGAGGGCCACCAGATGGTCGTGCTTCCGTAATTTCCCAACAAATCGTCCAAAGGAGATCATTATGTACAACATTGGAATTGGAAAAACCGCCCTTGTTGCCAGTGGAGACGGGCGTTATCGCTATTGCATGGCAACCAATATCGCTGCGTGACACGCAACTTGAATTTGCCTCTCGCAAGTGAGGTGGAGCAGTAGCGATGGTCGCGAAGCGGCGTGAAGAAGTCAGTGATCCGGCCAGTTTGACAGACGCCGAACTGGCCAACATCATCGACTTTGTCCGTGATGCAGAAGCGCATTCGGAATTCTGTCAGAAAGACGCTCCTGATCGCATCCAGAAATTTTGGGGGAATACGGATGAGATAGGTGCCAGTGACCAAGAAGAAATATTACCGAAAAACCAGAAGGTCCGCGTTGGATCGATGTCACGAGTGAGCGCTAACACCCAAAAAGAAATGGTGCTTTCCCCCGGCAAAAAATTGAGGACGTCATATGACAACCGTAGATGATTCAGAACAACCGATTACAAAGCGAGATTTCATTTTTTTAACAACGGGAACAATGGCAGCTGTCGGAGCCGCTGCATTTGCCTGGCCCTTTATTGACAGCATGAACCCTTCGGCAGGTGTGCGAAGCCTAGCGTCGATCGAGGTCCCAATCTGGGCAATCGAACCAGGTCAAAGAGTAACTGTAAAGTGGCGTGGGCAGCCAGTTTTCATCGATCACAGGTCACCAGCGCAAATAGCTGCGGCGGTCGCCACCGACAGTAAGGAACTGATAGACCCGCAACGTGACGCCGATCGCGTGCAGAATCCGGAATGGCTCATCGTCGTCGGGGTATGCACACATCTTGGCTGCGTTCCTCTTGGACAGAGAGTGGGCGATAAAAAGGGCGATTGGGGCGGTTGGTTTTGTCCATGCCACGGGTCGCAATATGACACATCAGGTCGGGTCCGGCGAGGTCCTGCTTCCAGGAACCTCGTCGTTCCTCCCTATGAGCTCATTCAAAACGAAAAAGTCATCATCGGTTGACCGTCTTGCAGAGGCACAGATCGTGACAAATGTCCTACAGAACTTGACGTGGTTTCCAGGGCAATCAGAACGTTGCTGGAATCGCGCTATTCGTCTGACGCAAACCGGTGCCCCATGCGACCGGAATCATCAAATCCGTTCCAATTCAGTTACATGGAGATAAAATTTGAAAAAAAGTATAAACATTCCAAAGCTATTTGTTATTGGTTTTTTTGGACTTGGATTCGCGGTCTTTGTTGCGAAAGTTTTCCAACCTGAAACTGAAGCAAATAATGTAAAAGTGTCGATGACTGACTTGAGCGACGAAGCTAAATCCGGGCAATTATTGTTTGACAACAATTGTGCAGCTTGCCACGGTGTAAATGCATCCGGCACCGACAAAGGGCCGCCTCTTGTACATGATATCTACAATCCAGGACATCATCCAGACGAAGCTTTCTATGGGGCGGTGGCAAACGGTGTTTCTCAACACCATTGGCCATTCGGTAACATGCCTAAGCAAAACCAGGTGACAGCCGACGAAGTCACCAAAATCGTTCGCTATGTCCGCGAAATGCAACTCGCCAACGGGATCACCTACAAACCGCACAAAATGTAATTGGAAGGGTATTCGCGATGAAAGCGAACACGTCTGCTATCAGGTCCTAGTCGGTATTATCAGCATGATTTATATGTGCTCAATGCCGCCGGAAGCCAAGCGTAACGAAACAGTGGACTGTCCAAAATGCCGTATGCGCGTGATATATGATGGCGCAACTGCCAGTTACGACGATTGCCATGGAGGATGCGAATACGAGAGTGGTCACAGCCACAGTGAACGCGACCCAAACAAGATCAACTACGATAATCGCCAATATGGCAAGGTGCTACTGGCCCGGTTTATACTTATCCCGTGTCTTCCAAGGTTAGATAGCCCTTGGCGCGGTTGGCGTCCGATCTGCGGG
>CAXBHV010001370.1:0-2510 GCA_963974855.1 uncultured Rhodopirellula sp.
GCTGTGCCGAACCTCGGCGTTGGGGATCCGTCAATTCAAATGCAAAAGCTGTCACGCTGAAAGCATGATCTACAACTCGTGCGGTGATCGTCACTGTTCGGAGTGTGCGGGTAGCAAGCGAGCTGATTGGCTGGAGAAAACTCGTAAGTTGCTGCTGCCCAATGTGGACTACTTTCAAGTCGTGTTCACATTGCCCAGCGAGTTGTCGCGACTGGCGTTGGGCAACCGCAAGCCGATCTATGACTTGCTGTTTCGAGCGAGTTGGGGGGCGCTGCGTGATACGATCGAAGCGGAGCAAGGGTACAAGGCTGCCGCGATGATGGTGCTGCATACTTGGAACCAGAAGCTCGAGACGCACGGGCATGTTCATGCCGTGGTGCCCAGTGGTGGCCCTTCGCTGCGGAAAGTGGGTCATTGGAAACAGTGCTGTTTCAAAGGACAAGAAACGTCCCGTCACTTGGTGGACGCCAGTGAACTCCGCCGAAACTATCGCGAGCGGTTCATCGAGGGACTGCGGCGACTACATCGCGATGGTCAGCTAAAGTTGACAGGCGAGTTCGAGGACTTGAATGACGAAGATGAATTCGAGAAGTTGCTCGAAAAGCTTGCCAGCGTTGCTTGGGGACTGAACATCCAGCCGCCTCCGACGAGTGACTGTGATTCACAGACGATGCTGAAGTACTTGGCACGCTACTTGACTGGCGGCCCGATCTCCGATCGTCGCCTCGTCTCACATGAAGACGGCACGGTGACGTTCATGGCGCGGGAGGGAACGACGCGAGGAGGCGACCGCAAACAGGTTCCAGTTCCGCTCAGCGGAGTGGAGTTCGTTCGTCGTTGGTCGCTTCACGTCCTGCCACGGGGCTACGTCAAAACGCGGCGTTATGGCGGCTGGAGCAACCGGCACTGCGAGGACTACACACAATCATGCCGTGATTTACGAAACTGTCCCGCTGAAGATGATTCAAACGAAGACATCGATCCAAGCGACGTCCCCGAGAAGGAATGTGCCGAGTGTGGCGGCAGTTTGGAGCTGATCTATGTGGAAGACAAGCCAAGCTGGAGCAGGACCATGCACAGCCCCAGTCGTCCACGCTGGTATCAGGAGAGCGGATGACTGGTCACGAGCACATCAAACAGCGAACAACGCAAAATTGGGATCCAGCATGGTTCCGGTTCGATGACAGCTGCGCTGTACTCCGAAAGACACGCTTAAACAGCGTGAAAACGCTCCAAACAGTGCTTGAGAGCAGCATCAAATGCTTGCAGCCAGTGTTCGAGGTCGGCTAAAATCTTCACTGGCATCAATCGACGTTCGATTGAAATCACCAAGACCCAAAGCGGTCACGTTCAACGCACGATCTATCCGTCTGTAAAAAAGTCGGATAGATCGCAATTCGTTATCCGACTTAAATTCTCAAAAGGCTTTGGAATGAACTACCTTAAACTATTGCTTCCGCTCGTCTTTACATCGCTTCCGGCAATCGTAATTGCGCAGGAACGCTCGAAGGTCGTGCAGCAACTGAGCCCAACTGGCGGCGACGTCGCACATGCTCTTGGGCTAGACCTCTACAAATTCCGGCTTCCTGTTCGTTCGGAGCATTTCCGGGTGCTTGTCCGGGAAAGGCTATCAGCTGGCGGTGAAGCGACGGTGTTATCAACCCACGATTTTGAAGCGGATCGCGGATATGAGAAGTTTGATCTTCTTCTAAGTTTCCTTCCGGAGGATGGTATCGCCCCGCACGCCTTGCTTCAGGGTGGGGAATTGGTGGACCTAGAGATCCAATGCCGCTTTGGTAACGCGACCACGGGGTCTCGTACCCTGATTCCTCGACCGCTGATGAAATCGCACGGTGGTACAAGGTCAATCCGCCCGATGAATCTTCGTGCGGATGATAAAACCCAGGGTGAAGATGAGGTGGTCTTGCTTTTGATCGGCGGAAAGGAGAATGACGGTTTTACTCCGACTGCCGAAGTTGTGATCAGCTATGCGTCAAAAGCTGGCGGATAACCAAAGAATTGCATGGGAGTCGGGCGTCACGCGTTTCTGAAGTTCAATCTTTTCACGGCCCGACCCCGTGAAGTCCAACGTTTGCCAACTGAACGAATGACGCGTCACAAACGTGCAATCCGATGGATGCTCTGGTTCGCTGCGATACTTGCGGTGCTGATATGCATCTCGTACCTGCCCGGGATTCGGTTGCGATTAGCTGGCGCCCATCACCGACATCTGAAATCCGGCGAATGGGTGATTGTCGATGCCTCAACGAATATGTCGGATCAAGGATTTGTGAGACTTGCCGCCGAAATCGAGCGCAATGGCACCTATGATGTCCTGAGCGTGACTGGTGCCAAGATCACTGATGCCGGTTTTGCTCCTATTAAGAATCTTAACATGCTAAACTGGATCCAAATCTCAGATTGTTCACTTTCGGACGCGGCACTTCAACATCTCTATGGCTTGCGCGATCTTCACACATTAAAGATCGTCGATTGCCCCAACATCTCAC
>CAXBHV010001371.1:0-2509 GCA_963974855.1 uncultured Rhodopirellula sp.
CTTCAAGATATGCCTCCGGTGCCATGCCATCCACATCGACAATTTCACGCACCCGGGGGCCCTGTTGTCGGCGTGCTTGCTGGACCATGGCCTTCAGGTAGACGCCTTGCCGTAGCCCAAACTTTTCAATCATCGTGCCGGGAACAAACGGATCGCTGCGTTCGCGCGAGTAGTTGTTGTCGGTACTCCGCAGGAAGCCGTAGCCGTTGGGGTGCAATTCGAGGATGCCAAAGCTTTCCTCAAGCGGCGCGTCGCTGGGGATATCCGCAGGTTCGCCGTTGCCCTGTCCACCAGGTTGGCCGCCGCGGTCACCTTGGCCACCGCCGCCCCCGCCTCCGCCGCCACCACGGCGACGTCGACGTACGCGAGGTTTTCCGTTACCGCCGCCGTTATTATTGTTGTTGCTGCCGCCGTTGCCGTACGAGCCTGAGGCTCCGTTACCGGAACCGCTCCGGCCGCGACTGGTCCGTTTCTTTTTTGCCATTTTTGATCCAGATGCGTTTTAAGTGAAGCGTTATTCGGCGTGACGCGAGCTACATACTCGCCAGGAGGAACCTCCGCGGAGATCACACGCATTCAATCAAAATATGAACACGAGGCTCGCGTGAAGGCGTCCACACAAGGGCCGCCGTTGCACTCCGCTTAAAAGCGGGAAATCGAAGAAACACCGCACGAATTCAAAGGGAAAAAGCCTACCAGGAGTACGGCGGTGACGTGCCCTGGCGAGGCGAAACAAGTAAGTGTTGGGTTGAGTATGCGATCGCAGGATCGCGTTGAGAAAGGGTCAAAACCAATGATCCAAGGATCCGTGTCGGAGACGAACTAGGTGGCGCAGTGTCGTGTTGCGGAACCTGACCTAGCCGAAAATCTCAGCAGAATCGCAGATTGTCGAGTGCGACTTAAAATCCATTCAGTAGTAAATAAGGGGGACGTGCGATTGAGAGACCAATCGAATATTGAAAACGAAGTGTTGAGTATGAGGCAACCATCGCGATGCGAAAGCGGCAAGCAACCTCGGTAACTTGTGTTTGATCGACCGTCCTCTTAATCTCAAGCCATCTTTCTGCCTGGCGAGCGTAACCGCTTTTTCCTCAAGCAAGCTACTGAGAGAGACGTGATCAAGCGTCCTTAGGGAGAGGTGGGCAGCAAACTTAGCGCCGACCTTCATAACGCTCCCAAATATATACATGAAATCAGGGAAGTCAATAGCAGCTTTTGACAGCCTTTTGCCGTGAAATGCAATGTTTTTTATACATGCCCCCCGCGAACATACTAAATATCAATGTTCTCGGACTTTCGCAGGGCCAGTAATCCTGGTCGCCTGAATTCTCTCGGCAGGTGATTTTCTTCGCTAAAAGGACAATGATGGCGACACTGCTTGTCCGTACGCCAAGGATCGAAATGAATTGTCCGAAATGTGGCCGTGATATTACTGACTGAGCCAACGTAGACGCTTAAGCATTCTGATGCTTAAACATTCGATGGTGCCTCTTGAGCGTCTGAGTGTTCTGGCTCGCTGCTTCAGCTTACGCTGAGGGCGATTGAGGCTATACGGGCGAAGGGGTGTCCGTAAGTGACGACGTCTTTGCGTCATCCGTCTGCACTTCATTATAGGTTGCAGACGTCGAATCGTCCGATTTATTGGGATTTACTTTTTCTTCGTTTGGCTTGTCGGTAGCCTCGATCCTCTTAAACGCGTCATCGAGCGTCTCTTCGGCTTCAACCGTAAACACGACGATTTCAAGCCGAGGCAATTCGGTACCGCTGGCCACTCCGAATTGCAGTGATTCGGCTGACGAATGGATTTGCTTCACTCGTTCTTGAGCGGTTTCATCATCGATTCCAGGCATGCAGACCAGCAGAGTCGAAGCATCGTCGGCTCCGATGCGATCGACGCTTCGCAGCGTCGCTCGCACAATCTGTAGTAACGTTCGCATCGACCCCGCGGCTGGGTTTCCAGTGACATGCAGTTTCATGACTTGCGTGGGCAAGCCAATCGCCTTGGATCGCTCTTGCAAGTCATCAATCGCAGAATTCAGGCCCGAACGGGTAGGTAGGCTGGAGAACGCACCTCGGTTGGGTTCCGCCGAGGGTGGAGTCGATTTGATCTTTGCCGCTTTTTTGACCTGGGTCACGACGACCTTAGCAGGTTCTTCGATATCCGGTATCAAGGTGGATTGGGAGCCGAGATTAATCAACTCGGGCGTGGTTCCATTCATCGAGTGACCACAGTTGCGTCCGTGTTTCTTGGAGTGGTACATGGCCGCGTCCGCTCTTTCGATCCACTGTTCCATGGACTCGTTTTCGAGCAATTCGGCGAGTCCGATACATGCGGTTACCGCAAGCTCCTTGCCCTCGAATTCCACGATATGTTGTCCGATTGCGGCACGTGCCGATTCGACAATGCGTTTGGATTCCTCGACCGTATAACCGTCGATGATTGCGGCAAATTCTTCGCCCCCAAATCGAGCGACAATGCCGTAAGATTTCAGCCGCGCGTGCAGCATGT
>CAXBHV010001372.1:0-2506 GCA_963974855.1 uncultured Rhodopirellula sp.
CCCCAGCAGCGTCGTGATCTGTTTTTCCAGTTCAGGATCGTGCATCGTCACTAGGGCTTGCCCACGCTGGACTCGGTCGCCGTGTGAGACATGAATTTGCTGAACGATCGCACTGCGTGACGCGAACAGCGATTGAACTTTTTCTGGTCGCAAAGTCGCGGGGGTGGTGACGACCATCGGCACTGGCAGAAATGCGACGACCGCAATCAGTGTTAATATCGCGATCGCAAACCCTCGCGCCAACCAATTCCCACTGCGGTCGCCGCGGCTTTGGTTTGCAAACGAGACTAACCATTGACCGCCAGGGATCGCTTCAATACTTTTTCGATGGCGAATTGCTAGTCCCGCATGTTTAGCCAACCGCTGCAGATCATTTGCAATGCTTTGGCAATCGATTTCCGAGTCCACGTTGGCCAAGCAGACTAGGCATAGCGAATCACGTGCTTCCGAAGCGACCGCGACTCGTGGCTGAAGCGGCACGCTTGGTTTGTCGTCCGAATCGTCCGCTTCCAACAACACGTAGGTATCGGGGGTATAAAACGATTCCGCCGTCGAAATCATCTGTTTCGCCGCCGAACCACGAAAATCAATCGCGTTGACATAGCTCACCGCACTCAGTTGGGCCACGTCATTGCGGAGATAACAGAGCCCGACGCGATCAAAGCCAAAAATGTCCGAAGCAGCATCGACCACTCTCGCTTCGATCTTATTGCGGCTCGATAATCCGTGGATCGAAGCAATCACCGCATCGACTTGTTCGGTTCGATGTCGTCTGCGATGCAGGTCGCGAAGTTGATCGCTGCGTAGAAATTCGCCGGCAAGGTCTGCCATCTGAGCAACAAAACGCAAATACCCACGCTGCGTGGCGACACCACATTCCTGTTCCAGGAACACTTCGAGTAGATATGACTCGCCGGTGCTGGCCGATTCACACTCAATCGGAACCACGGCGGCGGGGAAGTGCGTTGGATTGGCGGGCACATCGGGATCACAAACGTCCGGCGTGGCCGGAACCACCACGGGCTGGGCGGCGTCGCTGACTTCTAACAGCATGCGATCGTGGGCCGCCATCGAGGCCGCAGGAATCGAGCGGTCCGTGATCTCACCAATGTGGTGAACGACACTCATTATGGGCGAGCCCGCTGCCGCAGCCTCCGATCCGCCCGCAGCCCCGGTCTCATTTAATTCGATTCGCCAAATCACGACACCTTCGGCAGCCATCGCTCGTAGGATACGATCTGCCAACATGCCAAAAAATTCGCCTCGAGATCGCTCGCTGCGGACCGCCAAAGCGATCTCGCGAACCATCTCGGAAATCTCTCGACGCGTTTCATCGACCAGCGATTCGGGAGCCCGAATGGTTTTGGATGGAGGCGCAGCCGCATGCGGGCTGAGCGGCGAGCTCGCGGGCGAAAAAACAAAAGGGGCGTCAGTCGTGGCCGAATTCACGGGTTTGGCTTGGTTTGTGAACGGAGAACGTAGCGATGTCGCCCCGAGGCAACCATCGACAACAACTCAGGTAGCAAAACGGAGCAAATCCAGCAATGTGAATTGCTAAATGACTGCAAATCTTCGACGCGGCCGCGTGACTCGCGTGGGGAATTTTGCCCCGGATCTACCGCGAACTCATTTTGATAAAGTTCGTAAAACCTAGGATGAAACCACCTGATTCAGCCGCAAATTGCCGCTGGTACTCGATTTGCTTTGCCTAAATTCATCTTGAAATGGGCACGTTATTTTCGTTACGGCGTTACCGCCAAGTCCCTCAAATTTTCCCGCATCGAATTCCCTTTTCCATGGAAAAACGAGAAACAATGTTTGAAGCTGATACCACGGACAAAATGAGCGGCGGACACCCATCGCTGGACTCCCAACTGGTCGAGGAAATTCAGCGGCACGGCGAGCCGATGCAGCGATTGGCCAACGAGGTTGCCAAAACCCTCGTCGGACAACAGGTGCTCGTCCATCGCTTGTTGGTCGGACTTTTGACCGGCGGTCATTTATTAATCGAAGGTGTTCCGGGGCTCGCCAAAACCACCGCCGTGGCGACGCTTTCTAAAGCCATCGATGCGAATTTCCAGCGATTGCAATTCACCCCCGACTTGCTCCCCGCCGACCTGATCGGAACCCAAGTCTATCGGCCCGCGCAACAAGAATTTGTGGTCCAAAAAGGGCCGATCTTTGCCAACTTGATTTTGGCCGACGAAATCAATCGTGCTCCGGCAAAAGTGCAAAGTGCACTGCTCGAAGCGATGCAGGATCGCCAAGTCACAATCGGCAGTGAAACGTTTCCACTGCCTGACCCATTCCTTGTGATGGCAACCCAAAACCCGGTCGAGCAAGAGGGCACGTATCCGTTGCCCGAAGCTCAAATGGACCGTTTTATGATGAAAGTCGTCGTCGATTATCCGACCCGCGACGAGGAACTCGAAATTTTGAGCCGGATGTCGCGTACACGTCGTGTCGACGAAGTGGTTGCAGTGACCACGCCCGATGAGATCTTGCG
>CAXBHV010001373.1:0-2506 GCA_963974855.1 uncultured Rhodopirellula sp.
CCGTGGGCACCGTGTTGATAATCACGCCACTGAGAACCGTGACACTGTGCACACAATGTCATCACATCGACATATTCGACTGTCGTGCTATCCGCCAACCGCAGCGTGTCGGCATCAGCGGAATTGTGACATGAGTAACAAGTCGTCGATCCGTGCGCAAACGACATGCCTTGATGAAATTGATCCAAGTCCGCTGGCGAACGATTGGCAAAGTTCGGCTCACGAACGCTGTGACACGTCGAACATGCCACCATACCCGAGCGGCCTTGCGGATCCATCACGCCTGAATCAATTCGTGGCGGCCCATCGGGACGCCGAATCGTTGCCACAAACAAACCGGCTGAGTTTTTTGAAGCGACCACACCTTCATGTGTGCCCTTTGGCACACTTGGTTTTTTGTGTGCGGTGGTGTCACTTAATTGAGACGCGAGTGCTTGCTGTGGTGAAGCATCATTCGCCTGCGACGCTTCTCGGATGTTTCCACTCGCAACAAAAAGAGCGACGGCGAGCCACCCCAGTAGCAATACAAAGACTGCTAATCGATAGATATTTCCTTGATACACGCAGTCCTCTCATTGCTTACAAGAACGAGCCTGCGATTGAAGGCTTGTCAGGAACGTTGGCGTCAACGCAGAATAGGATCTTATCACTTCCCCAAACCTATTCAAGACAAGTTGGTCGTTTGTTATTGTTTAATTTGGACAAATTGGTATTTTATTTAGAGACAAGCTCGTCGCCCTGCTTTCGCTTTTTTCCCACTCGCGATTTCTAACATGCCCATCAGTGGACTTGTCGTAACCCTTTCGGATAACGATACCGAGCGTGCCGATGCAATCGATGCACTGCGTCGCGAGCCGCGAATTGAATTGGGGATCAGTGAACTCGAGCAAACGGTTGCTTCGCGAATCCCAATTGTCGTTGACACTCAATCCAATGAAGACGACAAACAAGTTTGGCAATGGCTAAACGATCTTCCGGGAGTCGTCTTTGTCGATGTGGCATTGGTTGGCTTCGAAGACAACTCAAACGACGATTCGTAGCACTAGCGGCTGGCCTGCACTACGACGCGTATTTACCGCACGATTCCTAATCATCTCCACATCATCTCCACATCATCTCCACTCGCATCAAAAACTATCAGGACGAAACGATGGACAACGATCGCCGGGCATTCATGAAACAGGCGGCCATGGCAGCAGCGACTGCCGCAGCCACTCGATCGGGCAGTGCGTTTGCGTTGCCGGTGGTCGATCCGACGGAAACGGACGAATCATCGTCAATCAATTGGAACAAGGCTCCCTGCCGTTTCTGTGGCACTGGATGTCACGTGCAAGTCGGCGTGGAAGAGGGACGCGTCGTTGCAGTGGCCGGCGATAAGCATGCCGATGTGAACAAGGGGCTGCTGTGCGTCAAAGGCTATCACGTCGGTGGCATCCTGTACGGCAAAGACCGTTTAACCAAGCCGCTATTGCGCGATGGCGATTCGTACAAAGAGATCGATTGGGACGAAGCAATCGATATCGTCGCCAAACGAATCATGAAGTCGCCCAAGACGTTTGCCTTTTACGGCTCTGGCCAATGGACGATCCCGGAAGGCTACGCCGCTCAAAAATTCATGAAGGGCGGTCTGTCGAACAATCACATCGATCCCAACGCTCGCCTCTGCATGGCGTCGGCAGTAACCGGTTTCCTGGCGACCTATGGTGTTGACGAACCGGCGGGATGTTATGCCGACTTGGACGAATGCGACGTCCTGATCACTTGGGGAAACAACCCTGCCGAAATGCATCCGGTGCTCTTCTCGCGAGTGATCGATCGGCGTTCCCAGGGCGAAAAAGTACGGTTGATCGATATCGGTACCCGGCATACCCGAACCACCGACGCAGCAAACGACTTTCTGATGATGAAGCCGCACGGCGATGTCGCGATCGCGCTGGGGATCATGCATCTGCTGATCGAAAACGGAACCTACGACAAGAAATTTGTCGAGAACTTTGTCAACTTCCGTGCCCCCGAACCGGAAAACCCAACGCTGCAAGGCGAAGCGATCTCGTTCGACGAATACAAAAAGCGAATCGCAAAGTACACGCCCGAACATGTTTCCGAATTATCGGGATTGTCGGTCGAGCAGATTCGCATGCTGGGCGATCTGTTCGGTAACCCAAACCTGAAAATCACCAGTCTGTGGTGCATGGGGATGAACCAGCACACGATGGGCACGGCGATCAACAGCTTAGTGCACGGCGTCCATTTTTTGAGTGGGCATTTCGGCAAACCAGGCGATTCGCCCACCAGTTTGACCGGGCAACCGTCGGCCTGTGGCACCGTTCGCGAAGTCGGTACGTTGGCGCATGCGTTGCCGGGCGGACGTGTCGTTGCCAAAGACGAACATCGCGCTCAGTCCGAAGAGATCTGGAACATGCCGGCCGGTCGCATCGATGCGGTTCCTGGTTACCACACGGTGAAAATGTTCGAGCAATTTACCAAAGCCACCGATGAAGGCGGC
>CAXBHV010001374.1:0-2504 GCA_963974855.1 uncultured Rhodopirellula sp.
CGGTCGGATCGTAGCTAGCTTCGGCTAACCCGCGAGTATCGAGGAATGTGAGCAGCGGTTCGAGCGAGTCCGGAAAATCAAACCGTCGCGACGTCCTCGTTTCAGGACGATAGCCTTCGCCAATCGTCGCTCCCTCGGCTCCCGTCAAAAAGCGGATGACCGAGCTTTTGCCACTTCCCGTTTTTCCAAACAGCCAAATCGAAGGAACGGGCGTCTTGTCACGAATCTCTTGAACTTGTTTTTCGTACGCGGCGTCGTGTGCCGGCCGGTCGCTACGCCAATTCCATCGTGCCAGTGACATTCGTTACGCGTCGATTCGTGTGCGTGCTAATGAGAAGAAGGATCACACGAATTGTAATGCAAGTCGCCAATCTTTTCGATGAGGCCAAATCGATTAGTGGGGTAGTGGATCGCGTTAAAAATCCTATCGCGCAGGGATCTTTAGCAAGATCCACTACGCTAGTTGTTTGCTTCACAACCCAATGCGATGGCCCAATTTGGGCCATCGCTAGATCAGTCACCCCGTCAATCTGATCTTAACATTACGCCAAATCGGGTACTTCGAAACCGGCTCGGTATTGGCGTTTCAGCAACGTGTTGCCTGCATCGGCGTGCTCGCCGACAAACTGCTCGGTTTCAGGATCAAGTTCCAGCATGGGGCTCAGCTTGATCTCGTCACTTTCCATCGCGATGCCGTTGGCGGACAGATGGGAGTCCATTTCTTTGAGTAACGATTTCCACAAGGAGGAATCGAGTTCCGCGGCCTTTGCGTTGGTGAAGTTTTCACCCGAACGGAAGGCGATGTTCGCAAGATTGCACCAACCCGTGCTGTCGTTGCCCAGAGCGATTTCCGCATTCAGCGAAGCGCGGTCACGGGTGCGTACAGCGTCGATGAAGTTGGCTTGGTGCAGTACATCACCCGAATTGCCTTTGAACTTCTTGATCACTTTGCCTTGTTCGTCGTATGCGGTTCCGCCGCCACGTTGGCCTTCGTATCGACCGCCTTCGCAATAAGCAATGTAGCCGCTGCTTGGGCCTGGGTGTTTCGGACTACTCTTGGAACCAGGGGCCGAAGGCAAGTTCGACAAACCGATCACGACCGGAATCGATCCGGTGTCAAAGTAGGCGAAGTGAACATTCGGCGTTTCGCCAGCATCGTTTAGAGCAACACGTCCACCGCCACCGAAGATTCGCTTCGGCAGTGCGACAGAGTCTTGGAAAACATTGTTGCGACAATCATCCAGCACGTGCACGCCCCAATTGCCCATCTCACCCGATCCGGTGTTCCAAACCCAGTGCCAATCGTAGTGCAATGCTTTGCGATAGATCGGTTCATCTTGTGCGGGGCCGAGCCACAAGTCGTACGCAATGTTCTTTTCGATTTCCAATGGTTTATCAAGTTTGCCGATCGATGGGCGGATGCCATAGCGGTTCACGCGAGCCGAGGTGACTTCGCCGAGAGCCTTTTCTTCGTGCAAGAACTTTTTGATTTCGGCCTGCATCGGGTCCGACCGCTGCTGGGTTCCGAGTTGGCAAATCCGATCGTACTTGCGTGCTGCGGCAACGGTTTGTCGGCCTTCCCATTGGCTGTGCGACAAAGGTTTCTCGACATACACATCCTTGCCTGCTTCCATCGCCCAAATGGCGGCCAAGCAGTGCCAATGGTTGCAGGTCGCGATTACGACCGCGTCGATCGAATCGCTGGCGATCAAGTCACGAAGGTCGGTCCAACCTTGGGCTTTGGGGAATCGTTCTTTGGCCAGCCCGAGGCGTTTGGAATCGACATCGCAAAGTCCAGCGATGTTGACACCGGGGACCTTGCTGAACTGGCTCATCAACCCACCGGCGCGGCCGCCGCAGGAGATGAATCCAACATTAATTTCGTCGTTTGCATTGGCGGCGCGAAGCGTTTTCGGAGCAATCGCGGTGGTGACACCGGCAGCGAGACCGGCAATCAGGGTTTGGCGTCGATTGAATTTCATTGTGGCGTCTTTCGTTGTTTAGAGGAGAGTTTGCTGGTGCTAGACGTGCGTCATGGTGAGTTGAACTACCGCTAAGCAGCGGCTTTGTTATTGTAGTGCTTCGGCTGTCAAGTGAATACAAGGCCCGAAATCCTTGGAAAGCTGTGACGGATATTCGGACCACGTTAGCCACTAAATCAAAAGTACGGCTATTGGGGGACGGGATTGCTGTGACAACTGCCCCGGTCATGACGATCATCTCGTTTAGTGCACAGCGGAACGGGGCGATGCCCAAAGATCGCCGGAAAAACTGGCTACGTCCCTCCTGCAACTGCGATTGATGCGAACGATTTTCGCGTAATCTCGGCAGCCGACCTGACTCTGATCCGCCCGGACCCAGGCCTGCAGCCTAGCCTACGCCCCCGCTTTTGATGAAAGATGCCATGGTTGCCTCCCTGCGAATTTTCAACGAAGAGTCGGGAAATCCTAAATCACTTCGGATCGGAAGCCGGTTGGACAAATACCGAATCATCAGCCGTTTGG
>CAXBHV010001375.1:0-2503 GCA_963974855.1 uncultured Rhodopirellula sp.
TACGGTAGACCGAATGTAGCGGAACTCGTCAAGAGTTTCGTTCCACGACCGCTTCATCCCACCCCCCACCGAAAGTCTTGACGACTTCCGCTACGGTAGACCGAATGTAGCGGAACTCGTCAAGAGTTTCGTTCCACGACCGCTTCCTCCCACTCTCCGCCGAAAGTCTTCGCGACTTTCGCTACCCCCACAATTCCTCTAATCACGCCCCATCGCCATCAGCGCGCTATTAGCGAATTGGCAAACGAATTCGCGCCCAAAATCACTTAATGGCGTTGGCTAGCCACGATTGACTGGAATCCTCGCCACGTCCGCTATCCAGTGCACGACCGCTGTGCAAGGCCTCAACCGTGCACTTCATGCGAACCATCACTTTGGAAATCAGTTGACGTTGTCGGGCTCGTTACGACGATCTGGTTCCTATACGCCACGGTTGGTCTGAGTCAGACATCAACCGATCCTCGATGCTTCGTTTCTCTAATCCATGTCACTTCGCGTCACTCCCTTCCAAAAACGGTGACACGAAGACTGCTAGGGCTTTGTTTGTCATGACAAGATATCGCCACCGCTACTTCTTTCTCGGTTTGCTGCTCGTTTTGCTCGGCGTTCAGTTTCGTATGGTGGATTCCTTTGTACTGAACGAATCCACAACGCGGACGCTGGCTCGGTTTAGCGAAACCAGCACCGCAAGCAATACCCCGACATTGGGTTCGCTCCTAATACGCGTCCATCCGAAACCGATGAAGCGAGTCGAACCGCCACGTTGGCTCGGATTGTCGATGATCGCATTTGGCGCCGTGATTACGTTGCATGCGTTTGCGATGCCCAAAGAAAATTAAGAGTTGCGGCGTTTGCTGCATTTTGTTCTGTCCGTTCCCGGCCTGCATGGAAGCCGTTATCCGAGGAACTGTTTCATCCCCTGAAACTGTTACCACAACGATATTCCATCATGCTGCTACTACCGCTATTGCTGTTGTGGGCCCGTACGCCGATGTATTTTTCGCGTTATTTGATGGCTGGTCTGATCCCCACGACAACGTTGATCGCGGTGCTGACTCCGTTGTTTGTGTTCACGATCGACGGTAACGCGTCGGCTGCCGATCGATTCGGCGACGATTCGCAACAAGCTGTAGCTGGACAAAACCGTAGCGACTTTGATGGACTCAGTACGCTTGCAACGCGACACAGCGATGCTCTAGGTAGCGATTCACGCAACCCAGGACTGGGGCAAGCCAATTCGCTGCGCCAGCAGCTGCGCGAAGGAACCATCGTTCCTCAAATCACCGGACAAATCACGATGTCGGGTCGCCGCTGGGTATTTACCCCGATCGCTAAAAAACAGCTCGACAACAATTCTCCCGCCAATCGCTTGCGAAAAATCGAGTCACGCACTCGCCAGACGGTCAATGCTGGATCGACGTCCCGCACGTTCGAAACCTCGCTTGAGGTCTACGAGCAAGCAACGCCCGCGAAAAACGCTCGCAGTGAACCGAAGTCGATCGAGATTCTCGAAAACCTTGTCTTGCAAAGGGTCGTCAACGCCATTCGCGCGGATGCAAACGATAATCAATGGACGATCACCGCGCGGGCGACCGAGTTCTTTGACGAAAATCGGCTGATCTTGTTGACGGCACAGCGGTCAGGCAAATAAATGCATCATTCGGGGCTTTGCATGCCGACGAAGATCACAAGTCCGATGAACGCCAAGATCAATAGCCCAACGATCGCGAGCAGCGAGCCGCCCACAATCCAGACCATTTTCCCGGTGTCCGTGCCTCGTTTGGGTGATGCGGACATCAAAGCATTGGTCAAAAACTGAGCCGCGATCGAACCGTATAATAGCGGTGTAAAAAACAACCCTCCGATACCTCGCAACCCCGCGCTGACCTTACCTTCGATCAGGTAGCTACCCAGTAGTGTCGACACAACCACCAAGGCCAAAAAGCCGAGCGCGATCGTGACGAGCGATAGCGTCGCACGCGGCCACCCTTCTTCGCAGCTGTAGACTCGCCCCAGCGGTGGAATCAACAACATCGCCGCCAACGCACAGCCCAGTAACGGTTCCGATCCGGTTACAAAATACGCGGCAACCAACAGAATGCCACTGAGCACGCAGACTCCGACCCAGGTCGAGCTACGGATTTGGTGCTCTGACAACGCCAAACGGCCAAATTTGCTCGTTCGCAAAACCAGATTAAACAGTGGACTGGCGACCCAAGTCATCAGCGCAAACGCGATGTAGGCGATCAACAGAGGTTGTAACCATGGTGACCACTGAGGATGATCGTCCGCGAATCCCGACAGCAATCGAAATCCGATGTAGGCACCGATGATCACGCCCCACTGAGCTTTCTGTTGCAGTTTCTGCATCCACAGAAACCAGTTCAGCATGATCCGGTAGATGAAATAGCGAGACTTCATCGCTTCGATAATGCCCGCGCGTGCCCATTCCATTTCCGGGTTCAACCGCAGGGCCTCGCGAAAGTGTTCCATCGCCTTCTCG
>CAXBHV010001376.1:0-2503 GCA_963974855.1 uncultured Rhodopirellula sp.
CGTTTGCGATTCCAGAATGTTGGTGTCCGAAAATTCGGTCGCCGCAACCTACGATACGCCAAGTACAACGGCGGCGATGTCAAAGAAGCATTGACGTTGGCACAGACGTCTGGTTCCCTGAAGTCTGACTTGTCAGGAACAGGATTCGAAAACGGTTGCCCCGTCACCATCGGATGCTCGATCAAAGGCCGAGTATGGTCAATGGCAAAGGGCAGTGTACGCGGACTGCTCGATTGGTGCGAAATCATCGGCGCGAAAATCTCGGACGAGACGATAGACACCACAAAGATCATCGAAAACGTCTTGATCCCAGACGAGGTTGACAAGTTTCCAAATGCTATCGTGCTATCCATCGATTGGCCACTCGAATTGCTCAAGCAATCCGAAGACAAAGTGATGCTTAATTGGGACAAGGACGAAGCTCCCATTACCTTGTTTGAACTGAAAGTAAATTGCCAAACCGCCAGCGGCAACAAATTGCCGTTCCAAGTCACGAGCGAGGACCAGACTTGCGAATTGGAGCTATCGTTGGGCGGGACCAGAGGCTTTGAAGTCAAGCAGATCGCTGGTCCGCAATTCACCATCAAAGCGGGTCGAATTGAAACGAGCCTTGCAATCTACTTGTCCGACTGTCCGCCGTTGATCAAATTTGCCGACATGTCTGAGCTAGACGGAAACTTGCTCGTCCATCCACAAGACATTCGCGACTTGGTGATCCCGCCAGAGCGGTTCGAGCCCTGGGACTGGACCGGAGTCGACATCACCGCCGAATCGATCTGGAAAGGAAAGCACAAACGCACCAACTCGATACAAAGTCACGTAGCCATACAATACGAACAAGCTGGTTTCTCAGTCATCTTCGATGACGACTGCAAGGGCGAGGCCGCTGATCTCGTTTGCCTGAAAGATGAAACCGATCACATTCGGCTATCTCTCGTTCACTGCAAGTTCACATCCAGCGATGAAGCCGGTAAGCGATTAAGCGACATTGTCGAAGTCTGCTCGCAGGCGGTCCGTTCAGCTAAGTGGAAGTGGCGATTCCGCGAACTCTGTCGTCATTTACTATCGCGTGAGAAACGACTGAAGAAACCGTATCGCCCAACGCGGTTTATCAAAGGAGACACAAAGGAATTAAATCGCTTCCTTCAGCTCAGCCGTTTCAAGGATTTGACGGTTGAGTTCGTGATCGCTCAGCCAGGGCTCTCGCAAGCAAATTGCTCAACTGAGCAGTCAGCCGTGCTTGCAGCCGCCGATAGTTTCCTGCTGGAGACCGTAGGGGCGAAAATTGAGATCATTTGTAGCCAATAACGGTTGGTGGCAGTTCTGGTGATGATGTCTTGTGGGATTCATCAAGGAAAAATATGAAGTAGATGCGTCGGGTTGACCATCATCTGATGCGTTTCAGTATCCAGCAAGCCAGACGCTTGCTACGTGCTTTGATTGGGAGAAGAAAAAGTACGCGGACAGTTTTCGGTTTCCAATATTGGGGGACTGAAACGCTCCGTTGTCATCGACGTCACCCAATTACCGGTTCGGCCAACACGCTCCGGTTTCATCGACCGGAGCAGCTAACGATGAAGTAAAATCCGCTGACGATGAACAATCCGTTATCCCCGAGACTTTCGATTTCGGCGCGGAGGTGTGTTACGCCCGCGCGAACAACATACATTGTGGAATTGCCGGTAGTTCTAACAATGGATGGGTCCCTCTGAGCATTCCGGAAAGGATCGGTTCAGGTCTCTTTTAGCAAGCCAATGCAGACTTTGACGATCGTCCCATGTGCAAGATCACTCTGAGCCCGTCAGGGAATCTTGCCTCGGCGGCAGGTGATCGTGCAGGTGAGGGGAGAGCATCGTAAAGCGGCGGTTTCATTCGCCTTCGTCGGCTGTCATCCATCGTGGCCAAGGGCCTGCCGGCCTCCGCGGGGCGAGCCCCGATGGATGACAGCCGACGAAGGCAGGTGAATCAATTCTTATTTGCAACATCTTGCAATCAAGCAGACATAACGCTTTTAAACTGGGACTCACATGCGGTGAATCGCTGACGTTAGGACTCAACGTGAACCTCGACTGCTCTTTCTCTCTTTCTTTTGTGTAGACGTCTAACTTCCGATTCTCGTTGGCATGCGTTGCTTGCCCAGCTCACACGCAAGGCAACGAGGATTGGTGGTGCATCCTTAAAAGGTTTTCTTATGTTTTAACACTTTCGAAAGAGAATGAAAAAATGACGAATTTAAAGAGAGCATCCTATCAACTGTTCTCGCGACCCGAGGATGAGCGATTTCCAAACTTTGAGTCCCTATACGATCATTGCGCGTCCGCCCAAAAGGATTCGCAGGTCCACTGGAAATCACCTGCGCAGGTGATTCCGGTTGAAATGCAGGGCAACCTTGGGTTAAAGCTTACAGGCGACTACGGTTACACGCTCAATGATTGGTCGTTCGGTCAAGCCTGTTCCATCGCTTCCATTAACAAAGAAACGGTCAACCGGCTCAGCACCGAAA
>CAXBHV010001377.1:0-2502 GCA_963974855.1 uncultured Rhodopirellula sp.
AGTGGCGACGACCGATTTTGCTTCGCTGAAACTCGATGGCGCGTTTTCAACCTCGATCACCTTGGTCGGCGCCAGCGACAATCCGGTGCGTTGGCTAGACGCGCTCGAAGGGACCGCAAGTGCCGAAGTCGACCTGGCGGCACTAGACCATGCCCTGCCAGGGGTTTTGCCGATTCGAAATGATGCCGAACTGGTTTCCGGACGAGCCCTGGCGACGATCGAATCGTTGCCATCACAAGATGCCCGACGGCGCCGATTAACCCTGCGAAGTGACGCACTGCGTGCTCGATCGCGAGGCCAAGCGGTGGTGATCGACCCGGTCGAGATGACCGCGATCGTGTCGAGTAACCAAGACCGGATCCAAGCCGAACAGTTCAAACTGACAAGTTCCTTTGCGGCGGCAAGCGGACAAGGGAACTTGCAAAGTGGAGCAACCGATATCGAAGTCGATTTTGGTCGCTTGGCCAATATGCTCCGTCCGATCATCGACTTGTCGAGTTCATCGCTAGCCGGTTCCGCTCGTGGCAAGATCCAGTGGAATGCGTCCGGTGGAGATCAATGGCGTTTGACGGGCAATGCCGATGCCAAGGATCTGTTAATTGAACTGCCTGGTGGAAATCGGCTGCGCCACCCCGCGTTGCGAATGAATGTCGATGCGGTGGGCCAATGGCAAGCCGGCCAGATTGAATCGTTGTCGGTGGCAAACGCCACGCTTTCGAGCAGCGGGCTGAATCTGCGAGCTGAACTTGTTCAAGGAATCCAAAACCCTGATGCGAACACGCGATTTCCGCTTCGCATCCAAGGCGACGGGCGTCTCGAGGCTCTGGCTGATACGCTTGGCCCCTGGTTGCCAACGGAGCTGCATGATTTCGACGGTGGATTCACAATGAATGCGCGTGCCGATGTCTCCTCGTCAGGCGGTCGCTTGACCGGAACGACGATCGAATTGACACAGCCCCACGTGGCCTACGCGGATCGCTATTTCAGCCAACCTGAAATCAAATTGCATTTCAGTGGCGACTATGACTGGACGAATTCGTCGCTGGATTGCCGATCGTTGACGATCGTCGGAAACGCCGTGACCGCAGCCATCGAAGGCGAATGGAATGCGGAGCGAACCGATCTCGAAATCGCCTGGCAAGCCAAATTGGAACGCATCCAAGGCAGCATGAAAACGCGAGTTGCAAACCGTGTCATCCCTGCGATCAGCCAAGTGGGTTACCGCCCAGGCCAATCGGTCCAGACGGATGAATGGTTAGTGATGGGCGATTGTGACGGCCGATTTATTGTGACCAGTCAAAAAGGTCGATATGCCGTCCAAACCGAGCTGAATGGCAAAGGTGTCGCTGTCGTGCAGCCCGCTCAGGCGAGCGCGGCATCGCAATTGGTTGGCCCCGTTCGCAATGCGACGGGGGGCATCGCTGCGAATCCGAACACGGCTGGTTCCGCAGTTTTGAATTCTGGTTCACGAGTCGTATGGGCCGAACCGAATGTAAAAATCAACGGGACGATCCATGTCGACCCAAGCAGTGGTGGTGTGGTAACCGATTCGCTGAAATTGTCTAGCGATTGGTTCGCGACAAGTTTGACAGGTCACGCCGTTTGGAATGATTCGCTCGGGGACGTTTCGGTGAAGGGGCCCGCGCGAATCAAGATGACGGAGGTCGCCAAACGACTCAGCGAACTTGCGGGAATGCAGATTCAATTGCAGGGCGTCCAAGAGACTCCGATCGAAATCGCCGTCAAACGGCAAGCTGACGAGCACATTGCGATTAGTGTCCTCGCCAATCTTGGCTGGGAGTCTGGCGAAGTCGCCGGGGTGCAGTTTGGTCAGGCCAATATTCCGGTGCGGTTGACCGAGACGAGCGTTTTCGTGTCGCCTGCCTCGATCCCGGTTGATCAAGGCCGGTTAAATATTGCCGGCGATTTCCATTATCGGCCTGGGCCGCTGTGGATGCGAGTCGAACCAGGCCGAGTGGCGGAATCGATCCGATTGACGCCCGAAATGACCGATCGCTGGCTTAAGTATCTGGCGCCGCTGGCGGCCAATACCACTCGCATTGATGGAACGCTAAGTGCCGAGATTGATGAAGCCATCGTCGTCATCGATCGACCCGAGGAGAGCCGCGTCGTGGGACGGTTGAACATCGATTCGATCGACATGAACTCAGGTCCCATGGCAAACCAAATCATCGGTGGAATCAAACAACTACGTTCGCTCGCATCAATCGGAACACCACAAGCTGTTGTGAATACCGATACGACATTGATTCGTGTGCCAGCGCAAACCGTCGACTTTACGGTCGACCGTGGCGTTGTCAGCCACCAACGGATGTTTTTTGAAGTGGACCGAGCCCAAGTGGTCACCAGCGGGAACGTCTCGTTTGACGGCAATCTGAATCTGATCGCCCAAGTGCCGTTGGATGCACGTTGGCTGGGTAGCAATCTGCAAGGTCTGGCCGGGCAACCGGTCACGCTTCCGATCGAAGGAACGTTGTCGCG
>CAXBHV010001378.1:0-2500 GCA_963974855.1 uncultured Rhodopirellula sp.
TGGGCCTTGCAGCAAAGCATTTTCCTCAAGTTCGTGCCAGTCGTGCCTGGGATTCAATTCACCTGACGTTGCCAGGTCCCCGGAACCACTTTCATCGTGACAGCATCGGCGTCGAAGCCCGGTGGCGGATTTTCGAAATAGCTGCTGTCGTAATTCAGGTTCAGCGATGTGGCCTCGACCTTGATTTTTTCGTGGGCAATCACGACGCCCGTAACATTGGACGTGGCGGAGAACTTCAGATCATGTGTCGAGTAGATTAATCCCGAAATTTCAGACGGATACGAATCGGTGTCGGTGAACTGGGAATTGGATGTCCCGCCGTTCATTGGGTATGGCGTTTCGGGTGGATTCAGATTGGTTCCCACATTGGTCTCGTTGAACCCGGCCGACGACAGTGCAATACAGAGCGTGTCGTTTGTTAATAACGCGGGATAATTCGGTTCCGCAGGTTCCCATACCAAAGGGCCTGTGATGGTCGTACCGCTTCCTGGATTCAAAAAGACAACGGTGCCTACGATCCTGGCTCTTCCCACCTGCACATCGTTGCCTTCGCAGTTGATCAGATAGATTCCTTTTGCATTGGTCGACCCACCGAAGGGATTGTTCGTCGGGCTCAGCAGTCCATCGAGCACATAGGAGTTGGATGGATAGGTCGTGTTTAGCAAACTGACACTGTCCATGTAATAGTCGCTCGCCACATCGATCAAAACGTAGAGGGTTGCTTGGTTCAATGTTCCGGTCCAAGTCGGAGCCAACCTGCCGCCGACGCTGCCCCATTCGTTTGCGTCCAATGCGGTCACCGGAGTGATGAACGTCAATGTGCTGGTCTCGGATGTTTCGAGCTTCAATACTGCTCTGACTTGAGCATTGGCGGTGGGGAAAACGTTCAACAATACTTCGTAGGTGTCGCCGCTGCGAATGCTCGACACGGGGATTTGCTGTGCTGCCACGGCGTTTTCATCCCCGCGTGCGGTGACTCGCAATGAATAGTTTCCATCCTTCTTTTGCGTACTGCTTCTCTGCAGCGTGCAGTCCCCCATCGCCCGCCAGTTGTGCGCCCCCGATTCAAAAGTCGTATTCGTTAGGATCTCGGGCTGCGGCCAATTTCTCAGCGACGAATAATGAATCGCCGTGCCGTTGGACAAGTAATCATCCAGAACGAGCAAGGGATCTGGCATGCTGCGGCGTGTCAAACGCAGTTGCGTAGATTTGGTATAGGTCGATCCGTCGATGTCGTCATAGGCTTCCACATTGGCATTGATGATTGAGCCACTAATGCTGTCGATCCTTTCGTTGGAGCAAATTGTTTGGTCGCTCGTTAGCGTGGCGCCTTCAACGTCCATGTCGTCGCCGCTGATCATCGATACTTCTAAACAAGAACCCGTTTGGGGGCCGACTTCGAGGCGTACCGAGGTTTGGAACATGGCATCGCCGTGACGGCCGGTCCCCGTCAGGATGATAGGATGGTTGTCGCCGGTAACAACGTCATTATCTACAGGGTCGATCGCCGAAAGCGAAAACGTGCCACGATCGATGGTTTGTTTGGTGATCCAATCACCATTACCGTAAGTCGTCCGCCAAAATGGATCCTTGCGAATCCGCAGCATGCCGATATCGACGGCGGCACGCGCGTAGATGCGTGCGGCGATAAAGTCGTCGCTCTCCTCGGCACTGCGACCTTGCAAACGCATCAATTGCATCGACGCCAAGCCGATCGAGGCAACGATCAGCGACGAAAACAACACGACGGCATAGATTGCTCCGTGTCGTTGGCGTTGATGGTCGTTGCGGCGACTTTGGTTCACGTTGTTGAGTCCGATCGAATTGGTTGTTGGTGTGCGAGGACAGCTGATTCGAAATGCACTAGGGTGAAACGACCGCGGTCAGTGCGGCAGAGGCGACTCCACCACGACCGTCGTAAACCGTTAACGTGCATGTGTAGTTTCCTGGGGTGTTGTAAAAGTGCGAGGTCGTGATTCCGGTGCCTGTAGTGCCATCGCCAAAATCCCAAACGTACGACAAATAATCGCCATCCTGGTCGCTCGAACTGTTCGCTGCGAATTGGATGGTCTGTCCCGCTTCGCGAGTCAGATCGGGCGACGTTGCGACAGCGACCGGAGAGTGATTGCCGGTTGCGTCTGATGGCGCCGGAATCGTCTCGACCCAGCCAACGCTGCGGTATCCCACCAACGAACTCATCACCCGACCGTCGTGCGAAACCGTCACCGTGATTTTCTTGAGTCCCGTTTTGACCGATGTGGTCGTTTCGAGCGTATCGGGATCAGCCCAAGCGACATTGACACTGCGTGACCATTGATCAAATCCACCAATTGCAACACCACTGCGATCTTGCGGCGGTGATGCGCTCCAGTCCCGAAAGTCATCCACGTCATCAAAGCGTGTGCGATCGCCAGTCGACTCACCTGGCTCGAGACCAAATGTCGCCGACTCTTCCGTTTCGGGTTCCTGATACGCTTGCAGCAAAACTTCGTTCATCATC
>CAXBHV010001379.1:0-2495 GCA_963974855.1 uncultured Rhodopirellula sp.
GGCTCGATTCTCTGGTCGACCTGACTCACGAGCACCTGTCGTTGATTCATGGTGGCATGGCAGCATTCAGTCAAGATGTTCGCGGCCA
The DNA here is from genome assembly GCA_963974855.1 of uncultured Rhodopirellula sp. GTDB lineage: Bacteria > Planctomycetota > Planctomycetia > Pirellulales > Pirellulaceae > Novipirellula. The sequence goes on from CAXBHV010001379.1 coordinate 89, forward strand.
ATTTCGCACTTGGTTTGCAGTCACATGCGTGTGCACCTTTGTCTCGATGGGAATGGTTGCGTTGTTAGTTTGGGGGTTCCACTCGTTGGTCGTCAAGCCGTTTCGCACGCTGATCGTAGGATCTCGGTTGGTTGCCGGAGGGCAATTAAGTCACCGCATCGACCTGGGGACAGGCGATGAGTTGAGCGAGCTTGCTGCGGCCATGAATGAGATGACCGATCGCTTTCAAAAGGCCTACAAAAAGGTCAATTCGCTTTGCACTGATTTGGATCGACAAGTCCGCGATCGGACACGTGAAGTGATTCAGAACGAGCAGCTCGCCAGTGTCGGTTTCTTGGCTGCGGGAGTGGCACACGAGATCAACAACCCGCTGGCCACGATCGCTTGGAGCGCCGAGTCGCTCGAATCGCGATTAGAAGAAGCCGTTGCTCTAAGTGGCGAAGTCAACAAGTTCGATGACGAATTTCTAGCGGTGATGAGAACCAATTTGCGACGCATCGAAGACGAAGCGTTTCGCTGTAAAGGAATTACCGAGCGGCTACTCGATTTTAGTCGCTTGAGTGAAGTTCGCCGTGCTTCGACGAATCTGAAAGAGCTTGTTGAAGAAGTGCTTTCAATGGTTAGTAAAGTCGGCAAGTATCGTTGTAAAACATTACGAAGTCACATCGCCGAAACTGCATACGCACATGTCAATCCACAAGAGATTCGTCAAGTGGTTCTTAACTTGGTGACCAATGCACTGGAGAGTGTGGACACCGATGGTGCGGTCGACATTTACGTTCGAAGCGACGGCACCACGACGACCGTGGTTGTCCAGGACGACGGTTGTGGAATGAGCAAAGATGTGCTCGAGCATTTGTTCGAACCCTTTTTCACGCGGCGTCGTGATGGCACGGGAACCGGTCTTGGCTTGAGCATTACTTACCGCATTGTGTCCCAGCACGGCGGATCTCTCACCGCCCACAGCGAAGGTGAAGGGCGAGGATCTCGGATGGAAGTCTCCTTGCCCGCCCGCGAAGAATACGAAGATAACCCAACGAAAAGTCGTGATACGATTGGATGGAATCATGAGTCAGTCAAAGCAGTCAAAGCAGCCTAAACGCAATACCATGCATATCCTGTTTGCAGACGATGAAAAGAATCTGCAAGAGTTGATGCGAAGCGAGTTGCCGCGCATGGGATACACCGTGACGGTTTGTCCCGATGGCTTGACCGCCGTAGCGGCACTCGAAAAAGAACCGTTTGATTGCCTGCTCGTCGACCTGGATATGCCAGGAATGAACGGGATCGATGTGATCGGCAAAGCACGTGAATTGCGACCTGAAATCGAAGCGGTTGTGATGACCGGTAAGCCCAGCCAAGAAACAGCGATCGCAGCGCTGCGACATCAGGCATTCGACTATCTGACTAAACCGTGCCGTTTAGCCGACATCGCGGGACTGCTTGGTCGAGTTGCCGAGCGGCGACAAACCAAACGCCAACTCGCCGCGCTTCAGCATCGGCTCAAGCGGGCCGAAGGCGACAGCAAGATGGTAGGCGAGGGATCCGCAATGGACTCCGTCCGAAACCTCATTGCAAAAGTTGCCCCCACTGAAAGCAGCGTTCTGATCCGAGGTGAAACTGGATGCGGAAAAGAATTGGTGGCCCGCGCGATTCATGAATCAAGCTTGCGTGCCGAGCAACCGATGGTCGCGATCAATTGTGGCGCGCTTCCTGAAAACTTGATCGAAAGTGAACTGTTCGGTCATTGCAAAGGTGCTTTCACAGGCGCTGATGCGGCCCGCACGGGACTGTTCGAAGTTGCCGACGGAGGCACGATCTTCTTAGACGAAGTTGGCGAATTGCCACTGGCGATGCAGGCCAAGTTGTTGCGAGTCCTTGAAACCGGAGACATTCGTCGTCTCGGAGACAATCAAACGGTAAACGTGAACGTTCGCGTCGTCTGTGCAACGCATCGTGACCTTGAACAAATGGTAGAGGAAGGAACGTTCCGTGAGGATTTGATGTTTCGCATCAACACCTTTGAAATCCAGGTTCCATCGCTGCGTGAGCGAACCGAAGATATCATCCCCTTGGCGACTCATCTACTTCGCCGACATCGTACCGATGGCAGTAACGAACAGCTGTTTACGCCTGAGGCTGTTCTGGAGCTGAAGTCGCATCAATGGCCCGGCAACGTGCGTGAGCTTGCAAACGTGGTCGAGCATGCCGCAATCCTGTGCGATTCGTTACCGATCGGGACCGATCATCTGCCGCGTCACTTTGGTCGTCGCCAATTAAGAGAGGAACTGCGAGATTCCGAACCGATGACATTGCGAGATATGGAAATGCTCGCGATCGAACGCTCGCTTGCCAGACACGATGGCAATAAGCCCGCGGTGGCCGAAGAGCTCGGTGTCAGTCTGAA
>CAXBHV010001380.1:0-2493 GCA_963974855.1 uncultured Rhodopirellula sp.
TGCTTAGCGTGTTGATCGTAGGCTATTTTTTCGCGGGACGGTTGGCGGCTCCTTTGACCACACTCAGCCACACTGCGGATGAAATCGCAGGCGGCCAAATCGACAAAGAAATGCCGGAGATTCATGGTGCCGGAGAAGTGATTCAACTCAATCATTCCTTCCGTGCGATGACCGCAGGACTGCGAAATCATATCGCCGAGGCGAAAGACCAAAAAGCGAGAACGCAAGCAACGATTGACTCCACCGCGGACGCCATTATCTCTCTGGATTGCGATGGAACGATTTTGTCGTGCAACAATGCCACAACCGAAATGTTTGGCTATAGCAATTCGCAGCTGATTGGCCAGAACGCGACGATCTTGTCTCGCGCCCTGTGCAACGACACTTCGCATCAACCGTCACACCATCTCGCACCGGGGGAAGTACGGCGATTGGGGGCCGGATCCGAAGTGATGGGACGACATCGAGATGGCTCCGAAATCCCACTACTGCTGCGGATGGTAGCGATGAACTACGCAGGCGATGAATTGTATATCGCGACGCTGCAAGACATCGCGGATCGCAAACGCAACGAAGCGGAACGCGGGAAGTTATTCAGTGCCATTCGTGATGCGGTGCAACGACTCGCCACTGCCAGCCAGGAAATATTAGCCACGACGAGCCAGCAAGCTGCGGGGGCACAAGAGCAGGCTGCGACGGTATCCGAAGTGGTCGCGACCGCCGAGGAGATTGCCCAAACGGCAGCCCAAGCCGCACAACGTGCAGACGAGGTCGCGCAAGCCGCTCGCCATACCGACGAAGTAGGCAACGAAGGACGAATGGCGATCGAAGGTTCCGTTGCGGCGATGGAAGAGGTCAAACGACAAGTCGAATCGATTGCCGAAAACATGCTTTCACTAGCGGAACGTGCTCAAGCCATCGGGGAAATCATCGCAACCGTGAACGATATCGCCGAACAAACCAATGTGCTGGCGCTCAATGCGGCGGTCGAAGCGTCACGTGCCGGTGAGCACGGAAAAGGCTTCGCCGTCGTTGCTGCCGAAGTCAAATCGCTGGCTGAACAATCAAAGCGTGCGACCGCACAAGTCCGATCGATCCTTAGCGAGATACAAGCGGCAACCAATGCTGCCGTGCTGTCGACCGAACATGGGACACACACCGTCAGCGAGGCGAGTGACGTCACTTCGCGTGCCGGCGATGTAATCAAAACCCTCGCACAAACGCTCAGCGATTCAACGCAGATGGCAACCCAAATTTCTGCATCTGCAAATCAACAAGCTGCGGGCGTGCGACAATTGAACGAAGGCATTCGCGACATTGATACCGTCACCAAGCAAAGCCTAAGTGCCGTCCAACAGATCGAAGAGTCAGCGAGAAACCTGAATGGACTTAGCAATGAACTCGCTTCGTTGACGGAGATTCAATGATCCCGCCCGCTGCACCGAAGATGCGACGAGCGAGCCCCCGATTTTGCAACAGTTTGGCGAACATGACGTTTGCCCTACGTACAGGACCCTAACAATGGACGAACAAGAATTTGCACAGTTGCTGATGGAGACGTTCCTGCAGGAATTGAGCGAACATATTGAGACACTCAGTCATGAATTACTGGCTGTAGAGAAGGCACAATCACCCGAGGAGCTCGATGAGTTGTGGAAGGTCATTTTCCGCGCAGCCCATACACTCAAGGGAGCCTCTGCTGCGGTCAATGTGCTACCGATCCAAAACGCATGCCACCATTTAGAAGATATTTTCGGGCATTTTCGTGACCAGCGAATTGCGGCCCCCGAATCGATGATCTCGTTGATGTTGAAGGTGATTGACGCAATCGAGGAGATTTCGGTCCGCCTCCGTGCGGAAGAGAGCTTAGAGGACTCGTCGCTGGTGCAGATGTTGCCGGAACTTCATCGAGTTGCAGAGGAGTTAACCGGGTCAGAACCGTCCGAACCGATCGCTGAATCGCCAGCGAACTCGTCAGTGGATTCAGAAAAAACAGCGGATACGGCCCTGGGTGCCAATGCAATGGAGACGAACGCGAAATCGGCGTCAGAGTTTCTAAACGTATTAGACGACCATGTTTCTTCGCTTTCATCCAATGCGTTGGCTTTGGAATCGGCGAAGAGTGATGACGACAAACAAGTCGCGTTGACTCAGCTTCTGCAGGCGGCATGTAGTTTGAAGGACTCGGCCGCAGCGTCGAAGCTCGACGTGGTCCGTGATGTATGCGAGCGTCTCGAGACACTGTTCACTCACATGCAAAACGGCGTTGGCGATGTCTCGGCGGAATGTGTTTCAAGAATCCTGGAGGCTGGCAATTCACTTGCTGATGTCGGACGCCGTCTTCGCGACGGCAACGATTTGAAAGCGGCTTCGATCCAAAAAATGAGCGAGAAGCTAAGTAAATTCATCACCAAACCGGCAAGCCCTCCGAAATCCGCTAGCACTGACACATTGGTTGAGGATTCATCGCGAGATATCGAGCCCGTGGTTACG
>CAXBHV010001381.1:0-2487 GCA_963974855.1 uncultured Rhodopirellula sp.
TCGATAAAATGCTTTCATGTTGAAGGCCAAGTATTTTGGATACCTGATGCCCACGATCAATACAGTTGGTTGATGCAATTCGTGGGCCAGTGATTCCACGCGAGATTATGAAGGCGGATGTTGCGAAAACCGGGCGGTCACCGACCAGTAAGGTCGCGTTTGAATCACGGCTGTTTGAATTGGGATGCAAGTTGTATCAAAGCCGGCAAGCCGATAAGACACATCAAAATCTCTGCAAGCAAGAGAGCGTAAACTGACGCCGCGATCGCCACTCCGCTTTACGCAAGTATTTGGGGATTCATCCCGCGTACCATCCTACCCAAACATCATCGAGCCGAACGTCGCCAAAGTCTGCGACCGCACTCGTCTTGTTGTGCGTAATTGTAGCGTTCTTCAAAACAATGGAAACTTGGTGAGTAGCAATGGACAGACTCGTCGGCGGTTGAGCTGCTTTGCGAGTTACCCTGACGTTTCCGCCAGAGACCGTCCATTTGGCAATCGGCTCTGGATCTCCGCCTACATCATCGCAAAAGTACGTGCCAGCCAGATGCTTAAACTGATATACTTCGATGCGAATACCGGTTGTCTCCGGCCCTAGATCAATCAGCGTCGGTTCCTCCGACAGTTTCAGTTGGTCTCCATCGACTGTAATGACGACGGCCGCTGTTCGAGACTGATTGAATCGGTAAGCGATGAAGTCGCCACATCCTCCAGACTCGCCGGTGATACTTGTACCTTTCGGCGGCACTGTGGACCCTGTGCATCCCAATGCGTTTAGGCAACTCAACGCCACCAAGGCAAAATACGATGGGTTTTGTAGCATTTCATCTTACGAGTTGTAGTTGACGAAGTATCCATTCTTGAGCAGCGACATCGTTGCCAACCAAACTGATAAAGGCACGAATGATTTGGCTTTGCGTCTGAGTATCACCGTTGATTAGACCTTCGTGATACGACTGGACAACCGCAGATCCAAACGCATTGGCCAGTCCATCGCCATCCATCATGATACGGTTCGGAAGATCACGAGCCCAAGCAAGTACATTGATTGTGGTCCACCCAGCAATTGAGCAGCATATCAGGGCCCAGTGCGATTACAGTGATGAGCCGTCGCTTTGTACGAACTTTCATAGGTACGCCGTTGAGCGAGGTTGTCTGATTTACTTCCTGGACGTTTCAGCGAGACGGACAGTTAACGATGGAAATGATTTTTGCAGCAACGCCCGCTCGGAGGCTGCACCGTCGGTCAACACTGGATAGTCTTCAGGGGGCGAGCCAATCGGAATAAATCGAAAATCAGGTCCGATCGTAATGGTCTTTAGGTTTGGCAAATGACGAAGCAGTCCAATCGTTGTTTGGTTGACAGAACCCTCGACCAGGAAAACGCCAATAACGTCAACGGGGCGAGGCTTGCCGCCAGGACCGAGGTCAGTCATGTACTGGACATTTCCGTGCAGCTGTACGTAGTCAATCGCGTCCTGCCCGAGTTTGTCAGCAGGGATATTCACCACGTAGCGAATCACAGCGTAGAGCGAGAACGCGATAACCAGAGTAGCAAACAGGATCGTAGCACGGTGTTTCATCATCGCAAAATTTCGAGCGACGCCAAAAACGTCTTTAGTCAGATATCAAGTGACGTCACCGCGATTAGGCGAATGACGCTGTGATGGCCAAGCTTGGCAAGGCCGGGTCTAGGGGCGATTAGAACGGTATCGTTCGGATGTTAGGATACGCTTTGTGTTCACGGTCTGCCACATATTTCTGCTTGGGGTGTCACCCAATTTGCCCCCTGTCCAAGTCATCACAGTCCAATGGATAACCGAATTTCCGTCAATACCGGCGAAGGCATTGCCAGCGGGCGATGTTAGTGCAACCGGCTCCACGCCCGACTATTCGCACCTGGCATCACTTCGCACTCCCACGTCGACACCACCAAAGCCGCGGTAGCGGCGACAGCGATCGATGCCAGGTTCAGGTGGGAGACACGAACTGGATAAGTCCGATTCAGCGACAGCCGCATGTTGCTGGATTCCACCTCTCCGCCCACCCCGGCAAAACATTTGATAGGAAAATGGAGGTAGGAAGAGAAGACATCGGGCGTAATGTCTTTCAAATTTTTCTGTCGCAACAATCTTCCTGTCTTCGATTCACCATTCTCCAACACGCGCAAGCACGACGTATCAGTCTGCACCGGGAGCCCAGTGAGCACTCCTCACTCTCAACTCCTCGCACCCGTTCATCTTCAAGACCTTTCCAGTCCGCAACTTGCATGTGATGGTTCCGTCGAAATTCGAGTTTTGCTTTTTAACTCTGGGCCTTTGGCGGTTGGAATGATGAGCTCTTCGAGTCTGATCCGGGCCGACTTCAAATTCACGATCACCCCAAACATGTTGGATCTTACGGAATGCTCGATCTGCCAATCGCATGGGGGATCCATTGCTTTGAACGATACGGCGACCGTCGTGGCTGGACAATCGGCAAGCCTCT
>CAXBHV010001382.1:0-2486 GCA_963974855.1 uncultured Rhodopirellula sp.
TGCCACGGGTTAGCCGAGTGGGACTCGTTGCCTCGTCCACTACCCCAAAATTCAATGCTGAAAAACGATACTAAACCTGTAACACTCCTGTTCTAAATTCACGATGCTCCGTCGCTGGCATCAACTTCAGCGCCGTGTGCAACCAGAGCCGCGTGTCGAGCGGCGGGATAATCGCATCGACCCAACCGCGAGCGGCACCAAAACGGATGTCGGTCTGTTCCCCGTAGCGTTTTTGAATGGATTGTCGTAACTCGCTAACTTTGTCCTCCGACAACGTTTGCCCGGCACGCTGTGCGTCACGTAACTGTAGCGAGAGCAGCGTTTCTGCCGCTTGGCTACCGCCCATCACTGCGTACTTTGCCGAGGGCCATGCGAGGATCAATGCCGGATCGTAAGCTTTGCCACACATTGCATAATGTCCTGCACCAAACGATCCCCCCACAATCACCGTGAACTTGGGGACAATCGAATTGCTGACGACGTTGACCAACTTGGCGCCTGCGCGAATGATCCCCGCTTGTTCAGCCTGTTTGCCCACCATAAACCCTTGTACGTCTTGAAAGAAAATCAGTGGGAGTCCGGTTTGGTTGCAATCCATCACAAAGCGAGCCGCCTTGTCCGCCGCATCGGGATAGATCACGCCACCGATTTGGATCTCGCCACTCGCGGTGCGGCAACGTCGTTTTTGATTCGCGATGATACCGACAGCGCGATCGCCAATTTTGGCAAACGCGGTCACCAGGGTTTGACCGAACTCGGCCTTGTATTCTTGCATTGAATCTTCATCAACGATTGCCCGAATCAGATCACGCGCGTCGTATTCGTTGCGTCCATCCGCAGACACAATCTCATCCAACCGCGAATCGGAGCTGCCCTTTGGAATCGCATCGATTTTGCCCGGCAACAGATCGACCAGGGCCCGCAATCGCTGCAAGCACGATGCATCATCGGGTTCGTGAAAGTCGACGGTCCCACTGATCGCGGAATGCATCGTTGCCCCACCGAGTTCTTCGGGGTCGACCGTTTGCCCAATCGCCGCTTTCACCAATGCGGGACCCGCCAAACAGAGTTGACTGCCGTCAGTCATCAGCAATTTGTCACACAACACCGGCAAGTAGGCTCCGCCCGCGACACAGTTGCCCATCACCGCCGCGTATTGCGGAATTCCTGTCGCCGACAGCACGGCGTTGTTTCGAAAGATACGACCGAAATCATCTTCGTCGGGAAAGACCTCGTCTTGTAGCGGCAGAAACACGCCTGCGGAATCGACAAGGTAGATTAAAGGCAAACGAAATTGAGCCGCAATTTTTTGAGCTCTTAATAACTTCTTCACCGATTGCGGAAACATCGCTCCCGCTTTCACGGTGGCGTCGTTGGCGGCAATCAAACATGCTCGCTGGGCAACATAACCAATCCCCGTTACGATTCCTGCCGCAGGTACGCCCCCGTATTCTTCGTACATCCCATACGCGGCCCACAACCCCAACTCGAAAAATGGGCAACCAGGGTCAAGCAACAACTCGAGTCGCTCGCGAACCGGCAATCGACCGTGTCGCAATTGTCGCTGCTGTCCCTCTTCACCGCCCCCTTGCCGAAGCGTCTGCTCCTGGAGGATGAATTCGTCGGTAAGCTCACGCAAAGTTGGCACCCGTTTCTCCTGTCTAGGATTCCATCATTGTACGTCTCAAATCAACGATCAACAAACTTGTCGATGAATTGACTGACTTGCATTTCGTCGATTGCATCATTAGCGAATAGATCGAGTAGCGATTCGGCGCGTTCATCAGAAAATCGGGACGCGACATTGATTTGGAATTTTTCTCGCAGCATTGGGATCGCTTCGGTACGCCGTCGCCGGTGTCCGAGTGGGAATTCAATTTCCACCCGATCGGTGTGTGTTCCGTCCGTGAAAAATACTTGCACGGCATTAGCAATCGAACGCTTCTCTGGATCGAGGTAGTCAACGGAGTAATCGGGTTGCTCGAACACATCCATTCGTTCGCGAAGTAAGTCAACGCGAGCATCATCGGCTGCGGCTTGCTCGTAATGATCCGAGTCGAGGCGGCCGTGGATAAGCGCGACCGCAACGATGTACTGTAAACAATGGTCTCGATCGGCGGGATTGTTCAGTGGTCCTTTTTTATTGATGATCCTCATCGCGGATTCTTGCGTGTCGATCCGGATTCGGTCGATCGCATCCCAGCGCCCCGCAACCTGTTCGTGAAGCTGGATGGCGGCTTCGGCTGCGGTTTGCGCATGAAACTCCGCTGGGAAGGCCACTTTGAACAAGATATTTTCAGTGACATAGTCTTGCAGCGTACGAGCCAACTTGATCGGCCGCCCCGCGAACAAAACGTCCTCAAACCCCCAATGCTCGGCGGTTAGCGCCGTCGCGTAGCCCATCTCGCCCGTTAGACTCCACAGTGCAAGTTGGACACCGCGACGGGTGGCATCACCCGCTGCCCAACTCTTTCGCGAGCCGGTAT
>CAXBHV010001383.1:0-2482 GCA_963974855.1 uncultured Rhodopirellula sp.
CGGCGACCACTAACACGTCCATCGCTGCGGACGAGATCCGGCCAATCGAATCGCTATCGATTCGGTCTTCACATCCCAGCAAACGAGTGCAGCGGCGAACAATTAGCCCGCCGAACAAGGTGTAGATGAAAAGCGGGAAATCGAGGATCCGCGAAAACGACAACCGCGTGGACAACTGTTGATTGGCAGCGTCGCGAAGCGTGTCGCTGGTAAACCAACCGTCTGCGGCCGCTGCGGCCATCAGCACCGCTTGCTGCATCGCCATCCCAATGCCAAACGCTGCCATCAACCATAAAGCTTGCAGTAACAGCGGATCGAGCGTTTCACCGCGAATGGTTGCATAACCGATCGGAACGCGGGGCGGCGGCGAGGCAGCCTCGGGTGTAACCGAATCAAGCAGCAGAGTGTCTTTGTCCACTCGGTTTGTTGGGAACCATCCCCGCCGGGCACCAAGATTGATCCATCCAATCCCGCTGACCACTCCGTAGACGAGTCCCACGGTGGCCATCAGAATGCCCAGGTCACGGCCTCCGGCAAGTGCGATCGATTCGTGTGAGAACACCTCGCCCATCGCCGCAGCGGTACCGTGCCCCCCAGCGAAACCGGTTTCGATCAGCATTCCAAACGAATTGGGAAGATCATAAAAAGGTTGGATGAAGATCCATGTGGCAAGCAATCCACATGCGGTCTGGCCGAGTACGATGATCCACACCATCAGAGCTTCGCGGCCCACGTTGCTCGCGTTTTCTCGATGTTCTGCAGGCTTGCGCTCTAGCAGCATGCCGGCAAACACGACTGCGATTAGCAGGTTAGGCCAATCGCTCAACGTGGCGGCAATTGCTGCAGTGGTCTCGCTGGCGGTTGCCGGAGCGAGTTGGATGACTGCCAACCCCAGCATTCCCGCAATCACGGATGCGGGGATATAAAGCCACTGGAAAATCCCAAATCGGATTCGCAGAGCGACTCCGACTAACAGCAGACAGGTGACAAAAAGAAGTGCGGCAATCATGGCCGCGATTGTATCGAGTTTCGAGTGGATGGAGTCCCCGAGGTAGCGAAAGTCGCTAAGACTTTCGTGAAATCATGGACGAACGAAACTCCTGACGAGTTTCGCTACATCAAGTCGAGTTTCGCCTTTAGGCACTGGCGAACAAGCGACCGCGACTGCGAGGCGTTGGAGGTGTTTCGGTCGGTGTGCCCACAAACCCTTTTTCCGCGGGCTCTTTTTCAAATTCGAGAAGCGTGCTGGCAAAATTACGTTTGGAATCGCCGATACACGAAGCGGTCAATTGTTGCACTTCGTTCAGATCGGTGATCTCGGATAGTGGGTGGATTCCCGTTGCCGTTTGGGCGACCACGATGATGCGATTACCGCAACGGATCATCGACACCTTGGTTCGTGAATCGATCGAGGTGCTGCCGAGATTTTGAATGACGTCTTTGGGGATGACGCCGTTGGCGGTACCGCCGGAACTGAAGCGACGTGTTAGCCAAACAAAGCCTGCGAACAAACCGAGCACAACGGCTAGACTCGACGCGACGGTGAACCCGGGGACCGCGAGCTGGCTTTCTTTTTTAACTTCGGGTTGCTCACCCGTCTTGTCGGGGGCAAGCGATCGCTGCGACAGCGATGGGAAGCCGCGGGCGATGACTTTGGGCGATGGTTCGTCTAGCGAAGTCGGTTCGGCGGTCTGCGAGACAGACATCGAAGTTGGCATCGAAGCCGTTTCGCTCACCGCGGAATTGGCAAGTGAATACTGCTGCGCCGACGCGGTGGTGATCGATGTGGTCATTGCCAGGGCGACCAATACAATCATGCTGGCGGCACGGCGACTCAAAAAACTGAGTGGATGACAAGCGTTATGCACTGATCAACTCCGTCACACGAACGCAAAAATTGTCATTCATGACCAGGACTTCGCCGCGGGCAATCAGTTTTCCGTTGACAAAAATGTCAACGGGATCGCCTGCGAGTTTGTCCAGTGCGACGACCGATCCGCCGCGAAGCTGAAGCACTTCTTCGAGCTTCATTTGAGTGCGGCCGAGCTCGATGCGAAGATCCAACTCGACTTCGCCTAGCAAGTCGATCGATTGTCGCTCGCCGGATGAGTGGTCGGGTTCGAGATTGCCAAGGTTGTAGGGTTCAGGTTTACCCGAATTGGCGACTCCTTTGCCAGCCGCCTGATCGAGGTTTCCCGACGCTTCGGCCAACAACTTTTCGATGTCGTCCATGTCCAGATGTTCGTCGGCACCCTTGGACTTGGGATCAGCGGACTTGGAATCAACTGCGGCCTCAGTCGCCGTGGCGGCTTTGGCGACATTAGGATCAGGCTTGGCAGGGTCAGTCACTGGCTAGGTCCTTCCGTGGACGACGTGGTTTCACGACATGTTTCACACGTCGCCAGTCGTGCTGGCCGGCGTGTGCACTTTACTCCTCGCGTAGCTGGTAGTCGTGAAATCCAACTCCGAGCAAATAATCTTC
>CAXBHV010001384.1:0-2480 GCA_963974855.1 uncultured Rhodopirellula sp.
CCTGCGGCGATTCGTGGGAAATGTGGCGAGGGGACGCGTTTGCGAGCCGTCCTTGTAGCCGACAGTTGTGATTCCGCCGGGGCAAGCCCGGAGCGGAAATCATTGCTGACAATTCCGTGTAGATAAGTAAGACGCTAGCCGCGGGCTCGCCAACATTGATTGCACCTCGCCCGCGTCTCACGCTTAATAACAAGACGTACGTCGAATGGACGACGCTAGCAGACTACAACACAAATATTCAATGATGGTTCACGTCGTCGGAATTCATGCGTGTTGCAACATACCTTGATGGAATCGTCAGCAGCACGGCGAGTACGGACGTTGCCAGGAACACGGCTGCGGATACAAGCCACCGCCATTGGCCAGTCTGTTCCAACCAATCCGTTAAAAAGTGTTGTTGCCACAGCCAGCGAGAAACGAAGTCGGCGCCAGAGATAACTGCGACAACCAAGCATCGCGATCGCCAACTTGGACGGTCCCAAGCGACTAGTGTTCCCAAAACGAAGCCCCACACTGGCACATAGGCGGCCGCTGACATAGACCAACCAAGTTGTTCGTAAAGCCCGATTGCGACTCGCAGGTCAAGCATTCCGGCTGCTAAACCGAATGCCGGTCCAAACATCAAGTGATTGATTCGACCGGATTTCAAAGCCACCAACAAGCCGATGATCACACCGCAAATCGTTGCTGAACTCCAGACCTGAGCTTCCGTGTCCGTTTTGGTCGCCCAGTGACTGAGCATCACGGCGGCAAACGGCGCCGCGATGGACAGCAGAATGAGCAATCCATGCCAAAATCGATGACGCTTGGGATCCGTCATCCTGCAGCCCTGTTGCAATTCCGCCATGGTTTGAAGTCGACCTCAGCGATTAGTCGAGACCCTGAGTCTTTGCCCATTCGATGTATTCCCGCGCCGCTGTTTCCAGACTTTGCATCACAGTTTCGGCCTTCAATTCAGCCAATCGTTTTTCACGCCAGCTCCTTATTCGGTCAACGTACTCTTCCACTGCGATATCCTCACCCGCTTCCCTTCGCTCTCTAATCTCAGTATCGATCTGTTTCTGGATCGCAGCTTCTTCGGAGCTTGGCACATGAACGACCCAGGGAATCTCGAAACGATTGTCAAATGTGCTGATCACAGCAATGAATTCTTTTCCATTTGACGCATTGCGTTCCAGGCTTTGAATCTCTTCATAAGAGAGATATCGTTTCGACATTCGGTCCATGATCGCCTTCAATGCCGCTTTTGCTTTCGCTGGATCGGCAAGTCGCTTGGCGGTCGCAATATCGTTGGCAAATCGCTGTTTTTCGCCGTTGTTGATTCCCATCATCTTAGACTCAGCCAACGCGGCCCACCACTCGACCTCTGATGAGTTGCCAGCACGAGCCGGTCGAGGTCTCGACATCCACGAAACAATTGCATCGTCGTCCAGGTTGCTCCAATCGCCAACGACAAAGCCAACCCTGTTCTGGGCATCATATCCATCGACCACGAATGCGACTCCGTCTTTGTCATAAGACACGTTGCGGCGAAGATTGTAGCCAGCCGATGCGAATACCCGTTCGATGACCCGTCGGGCCAAATCACCGTCGACGCGGTCAGGCACGCCCGTTCCATAGGGACTGGTTTGGTGCGGCAAGCCACTGACCGCGACACACAGCGGGTTACCATCGGCCGACTCAATCAACATTTTTCGCAGCGTCGCTTCACGCACATCACTTGGTAATTGGAAATCATCGTTTGAGGACTTATTGTCAGATAAGAGGTGTTTCACCATTTGCTGACGTTCTTTGTCGTAATCGACTCCAAGCTGTTCCTCGTAGTCTCGCAGTCGTTGCCCGAAGTTCGGCACTTCGTCCGCATCGTCACCGTCATCGTTCATTTTGTGATCATTGGGAAACTCAAAGACGGTGTTTGTCGAGACGTCCGTCGTTAAGTTGTTTGACGGTGTCTGCTCTCCGTTCCCAGTGGACTGAGCAGGCGGACGACACGCCGTTGATAGTAGCAAACTCGCCGATGCCAGCACCGAAATTGCTTTCCCGCTGATCGGGTACGGTATCGGATCTGGGTGCAACGTTGGATCGGGATCCAAGTGCGACGGGTACTTGGGCGTCCGATAGCGTTTGACCGGTTTGACGGTTAAGTCGCCTGATGAGTTCATGTTGAATCTTCTCCCGCCTGGCGGATAATGGTGTCTTCCGCGAACGACAACACCGGGAACGAGGGGTTGTACTGCTTGTGCAAAAACAACGAGTCACGCCGCTTCCACAGTCGATTCGCAACCGCGTCTGCGATCGGCATTACGATTCGTTCGTGTTCGCACACCAAGGGACTCGCCTGATTTAATTTCCCCGTGCTCTGCCAGTTGATGCACGCGCACCAACTTGAGCATCGGCTCGTCAACTGACAGCCTGCACATTCGGGCTTGTTCTGCTCGCTACAGTTGGCAATTTGTGAACGTTTAGATTCATCAAAGCCG
>CAXBHV010001385.1:0-2478 GCA_963974855.1 uncultured Rhodopirellula sp.
GAAAAACGCTTCATCGAAACCCACGTCAACAGGCCCATTTTGGAACGGTTTGCGATAGTCCACTTTCCAAGAACCAAACTGCTCTTTCCGACCAGGGGGCCCGCCGCCAGGCAGCAGAGACCAGTCAACGCCGAGGTGCCACTTTCCGATACAGGCGGTATGATAGCCCGATTGCTGCAGAAATTTTGGCAGACTCAGTCGATCTGGATCCATCAAGGATGGAGAGTCTGCCGAGACGAGCACTCCTTGCTTCAGTCGACTGCGCCAGTTGTAACGCCCTGTCAGGATTCCGTAGCGTGTCGGTGTGCAAACCGATGAACTGGTGTGGGCATCGGTAAACCGCATGCCTTGGCTCGCCATTTGATCTAGTGCCGGCGTCGGAATCAAACCCCCTGCGTGTGAAGGTTCACCAGGCCCCATGTCATCGGCCAAGATGAGAATAATGTTGGGGTTCTCGGAAGCCATTGCACTGGTGTTCAACAGACACAGCAAAAGCACTAGTTTCGTCATTGAAAATTTCATGGTTCTCTTCGATGTACTCGCACGCCCGAATGGTAGCGAGGTAGGCCGTTCTATTGTGGCACTCGCAGCTACCTTGACGCGAGTCGCACTCATTCGGCCTTTCTAGAGTTCCCATCCAAATCTGCATGGTTAGGTTAGTCGAACTGGCTTAGACGAGCAAATTAGCGTTTCAAAAGAGTCTCGATGCGATCTTCGAGTCGCTTGCCCGATGTGAACCCGACTTCATAGTCGATAACCGTTCCGTTGTGATCGACCCAAAAGGTCGTCGGATACGCACCCACGCGATAGAGGTCGTCCGAAATTGACTTGCCCTGCAGTACGATTGGGTGAGTTAGATTCTCGTCCTTGACATATTTGGCAACCGCGTCGCGTGCGTCGTTGTACCCATTGACTGCAATGATCGAGAATCCCTGCTCGTATTTCTCGTGCAGTGCTGACAAATGAGGAGCCTCCTGTCGGCAGGGACCGCACGCGAGTCCCCAGAACGTAATCAATGCTGGTCGGCCGACAACGAAGTCGTGCGCCGTTGAGGCGAGTCAGTTTGAAATTAGGTGCTTTCGCGCCGACGAGTGTCTCCGGAGCACCTCCGCCCGGTGAATGTGTATAGAGTATCTCTTGAAATCCGAGTTCTTGTGCTAACTGCAAAGCAGGGGATGGTTTGTATTTCCCAGCGTTTGCTTCGAAGATGCGTCGTAATTCGATGCTTTCCGTTTCAGGGATTTTGGGAGCAGCGCGGAAATCGAATAGAACCTCGACCTTCTCCCTGCCGGCGGCGGTACTGGACAACTTGAAAATCAAGCTTTGTTTTTCGGTCAAATCGGTTGCCTGCACGGCTTGGCGGATTGCCGATTTTAGATCGAAGGGGATCTCACTCATGCGTCCGTCGATTGGATGAATCACTTCGACAATGCAATCTGCCTCGCCATGAACCAACTTGGACAGTCGCGTTCGCACCGGGAATACCCGCACATGTGCATTTTCAACCAGTGGCTCCAGCGCATCCTCAGGCTGGTCAAAATCATCAGCACGGTGATAAGCGTCCTTCCAGTCGGCGGACGTCCTCGTCTCAGAAAGGCTCACCTTTTGAAAGCCAGCCGAGGCACACAGTTCTTTCAATCGCTTGTTAAGCCGAGTACGCAATGGAGTGTCGAGATCCGCAGGGAATTGGTATCGGCAGACTAGAATCAGATGGTTGGGGGTCGCTGTTGCTGCTTGCAGCGCCAAAAGGAACTCGTCTTCGTCGAGTACCGTTAGGTCCAAGTCACCCTCAACGATCAAAGGGTTGCAATTGACAATTGCATAGGCGTCTGCACTGGACGACACAGTGGTTCGGTGTAGCTCCGTTGTAATGGGAGCCACAAAAAAATTTCGCGTTTCGTCGGCCAGTGACGTGGTGCAGAAGACCAACAGCATCACGCAACTAAGAAGGGTTCGTTCAGTCGTCATTGATTTTCTCTTGTTATCAAATCTGTCAGTTAACGGCCCGCGATTGCCGAATCGTGTGCATTGAATATTGTTACAAAAATCGCCAAGCAATCGCGGCATCGGGAGAGTAAAACGGTACCACTGGGATGTTAGGATACGCTGTCTGTTCACTATATACCACGGACTGCGACATCGGGTGTCTCAATGTTCGGTGGTCATCGCAGTCAGTCAGGTCGGCAAATCGCAAATAGGGGCGATCGCTCACTCGCAAAAGAAACGCTTTTATTTCATCCCCTCCCTGTGCATCGTACTAGTAGAATCGAGATGTAATCGTGCTGAACTAGCCGTCTGATGTGAAGAACCGACCATTGAAAAGTGTAGGTTCGTTGGTGGTGGGGGCTTGATGAAAGGCTGGAAGACTATCCCACTTTACCAAGCTGGACGCTTGCCAACGCATTGCGCTGGCGCGGGGAACGGCAACACTGTGAAGCATTTCGTAGCGGAACTCGTCAAGAGTTTCGGGGGTAGCTC
>CAXBHV010001386.1:0-2471 GCA_963974855.1 uncultured Rhodopirellula sp.
ATTTGCGGCAAACACTTCTGGCATCGTCTTGACACCTTCGAGCGCCGGGGCCTGCTTCAGGTCCGGCGACAAAAAGTAAATGCCGGTCGTATGCGGATACCGCCCTGTCATCATGCTCGCGCGTGACGGGTTGCACACGGGGGACTGACAATGAGCATTTTCAAAAAGCGTTCCCATTCCCGCTAGTCGGTCGATATTGGGTGTCTTGGCTTGCGGATGTCCTCCTAGACAAC
Source organism: uncultured Rhodopirellula sp. (assembly GCA_963974855.1). Taxonomy (GTDB): domain Bacteria; phylum Planctomycetota; class Planctomycetia; order Pirellulales; family Pirellulaceae; genus Novipirellula. The sequence continues at coordinate 234 of CAXBHV010001386.1, forward strand.
CGACCCAATCATTGAGGTCGTCAATCGAAATTAGCAGTACATTCGGCTTCTCGCCCGCAAACGCCGGGACGGTGGCAACGGTGACGCAAAACAAAAAAAGGATTCGCAAGCTCATAAAAACAGTTGTTGTTATAGGTAGGAAGTCGGGGGAGTGGAGCAAATCTAGCGGGTCAAGGTCAACGAGCGTCACTCGACTGATCGTCCGAAGACTGTCACGCCAGTAGGTGATTCATTAGTACGCCCGTGAGGCAATCGCGTGGTTTTCGTGCCATTTTACGGAGTCATGCGGCGTTGTGTCGCGATTCGACCGCGATGGTTTACCATCATACACGTTACAATCTACTACAATCACCGCCCTGACGGGCAACGCTGTGAAGCATTTTTTCTTATAAGGTTTGTGCCAATTTAGTGTGGCGGAAGTCGCCAAGACTTTCGTTTCATGGTGTAGGATCCCCCGAAACTCTCGCGCGAGTTCCGCTACGAAATGCTTCACAGCGTTGCCTGACGGGGCGAATCTGCATCCGCAAGTTGCAACAAGCCAAGAGGAAGGTTCCGATGATAAAAACACTGATTCACGCGTCCATTGTAGCCACCCTTTGTACGACGTTTCTGAATGCCACCCGAGGATCCGAACCCATCGTGGTGAAACCCAACGGTGGTTGGTGTTGGTTTCAAGGCGAGCGGGCCGTTGTCGTTGACGGCAAGGTCATCTTCACGTCAATTAGCGGTGACGATCACGGCGATTGGACGGCAGGTGATCTGGTTGCGACCTCGTTTGATCCTCGATCTAACGAGATTAAGCACCTTGCTCTGCACGCCAAATTTCATCAAGACGACCACGATGTCGCCGGCCTGTGTGTGTTGCCCGACAAACGATTGTTGGCTGTTTATGGCAAACACGGCAACGATCACCTACAGCGCTGGCGTATCACGCAGCAGCCTGCGGATATCACTGACTGGACCGACGAGAACACGTTCGACATCGGGTCGGCCTACACCTACAGCAACGTGTATTCATTGTCGGCGGAAAACAATCGCATCTACAATTTCCATCGGGGCCGTGGCTACAACCCAAACTGCACGCTTTCGGATGACGACGGTGCTACATGGCGATACGGGTGGCGATTGTTGGAGTGGACACGAGACGATTTCAAGAAGGATCCACGACATACTGGGCACGATGGCGGGCGTCCCTATGTCCGCTACGCCAGCGATGGCAAAGACAGCATTCATTTCATCACAACGGATGATCATCCGCGTGCGTACGACAACAGCATTTACCACGGCTATTATCGTGCCGGAAAACTGTGGTCATCCGACGGCACCGAGTTGGCAACACCATCAGGCGACGGCAATTCGCCGCTGAAACCAAACAGTTTCAGCGAAGTTTTTGCGGGCGGCCGCGATCGCGTGGCTTGGACGAGTGATATTCGGTTGGACAAATCAGGTCACCCCTATATTGCGTTTTCGGTACAAGTCGACGGGGCAGAGGCACGAGCGAAACGGACTGCGGGTGGATTGGACCATCGGTATTACTATGGTCGTTGGGACGGTTCGCAATGGCATGTTCACCCGATGGCTCATGCTGGCACAAAGCTATACGCAGGTGAAGACGACTATACCGGCTTGGTGGCACTGGATCCTGACGACCCCAACACCGTCGTGATCTCAACGAACGCAGATCCAGTGATCGGGTCACCGTTGATCAGTTCTGCAGATGGGGAACGTCACTGGGAATTGTTTCGTGGAACAACGAACGACGCAGGAGCGAATTGGCAGTGGACTGCGATTACGGAGAACTCGACAAGCGACCAATTGCGTCCGGTTATCCCAGCGAATCCGAATGGGCCTCGCATCACGTTATGGACACGGGGCAAGCTGAACTCCTACACCGATTTCCACCTCGATGTGGTCGCGATTGTAGGCGATTAGACGCGGGTTGTTCGGTGCAACTCGCTACATGGATTGCGTCCGATAGTCGAGCGGTCGCATTCCGGTCAGCCGATTGAAGGTGCGATAAAATGTTGACAGCTCTTCAAAACCACTTTGAAACGCGATCGACGTCACTTTGCTCTCCGTATCGCGAAGCAACGTTTTGGCATGCTCGATACGTCGTACGTTCAGGTACGCGAGCCACGTCTTTCCCGTCTTGTCACGAAAGTCGTTCGTGAACTTTCGCCGCGACATGCCACACGCTCTTGCTGCCGCGTCGACGGTCAGTTGTTCAAAAAAATTAAA
>CAXBHV010001387.1:0-2471 GCA_963974855.1 uncultured Rhodopirellula sp.
GCCGCTGCCTGCTGAATAATACGCTCGGTCACGATCCAGCTTCATTCGTATGTCCCCCATTCGTCTGCCCACTGCTCTTCCTTTTCTACGGCCCGATTGGGGCGTGATCGGTTCGGCAAACAAGTCAGACTGACACATGTTGAAGGCAGGGCGGCCCTAGTCCACACCGTCATTCGTGTGCGAGTAGCGCAGAAAAGTGTTCCCATCATGCTGGAACACTCATTGCCACTCATCAACACTAATCGTTGCTCGGTCCCAGTTTGTTCAAACAATCGCTTCCTATTTTCTAACCTGCGATTTTTAAACCTTTCCTTGTCAGTGTCCTGCCGTGTGATGGTAGTACGATTCCTCGTTTCGGATCGGACAGTGAACCAACTCATTACGCGGCAATCGTCGTTACAGATTGATGCCGTGCGGATCGAAGTTCGCGGCAGACAGAAAGATTGATGCGACAGCTGTTCCCCGGACTCACGTCCGGGGCTTTCCCCTTTCGTCGCGTTGCGACTGGCGGTTGGACTGTGATCTATTGGAGAGGGGGCTATTGTAGAGGGATCAAATATTGGGACACCACAAGGAGAAATCCGTGGCAAACCGAGGACACAAAGCGTATCCTGACATCCCAGAGTCGCCGCTCGACTCGCCCAAAGGACCGGGCATCGCGTTTTTGCAATGGAAAATCAACTCCCTGACCTCGGTGATCGTTGACGTTCGTCGGCTCGAATTGAATCCGAGGCACACGCATGCAAAAACGAACCGTTCATTTAATCGCATTGGCTGTCGCCGTGCTTGTCATTGGAACCGTGCTCGCTTACACCTTATTCGCGAGCCGATCCGATCTCGATAATTTCGTTAAACAACGCCTCGCTCTGCTGAAGCAACTTGACGCCAACGTGATGAACCTCCCTAGTGGTTTTCAACATGTGTTGCCGCCGAACGAGACATCCACATCAACCGCGCCCGCCACGTGAACCTATTCCTTTCGCATTGTAAATTGCTCCGATGAAATTGCTGCTTGTTTGTCTTTCAACCGTCCTGATCGCGGCCGCTTTTGGGGCGGGTTGGTTGCTGGGGAATCGAGAATCCGCTCATCGTCAACTGCTAGCTGCTGCAGAGTGCGAAAAACGCATTGCCGAAGCCCTGAATGTCGCCAAGGTTTTGAATGACGCTACGAATACAAACTTATGGATTGGAAACCAATTCTCCGATCAACAGCAAAAAACGATGCTGCTCGCAGAGATTCTCTCGCTTTCGCAGGCTGAGCCGTACAAAAATGATAGTCATGACGGAATGGTTGCTGGAGACAACGTATTTCTCATGCACACGAGAAACGCGTTGGAACTGCTTGAAGTTGAATCGGCGGAATCATTTGAGCATCTGCTGGGCCAAGAAGGTCGCTTTGACGAGCTGTACCGATCAGCGATTCAGCTTCCTGATGGCACAACAATTGGTACTCCTCTCGATTTTGCACATCGTGCATTCACATCTCGCGGTTGGATGCCATCATTCCCAGCGAAACAATGGCTAAAAGCAGTCACTACCGAGGATATTGAATTGTTTAAAACGTGTTTCGCTGACTCTGTTAGCCTTCCGACAGGAGAATCGTGGGACAATCTTCTTAAGAATTACCGTGATGAACTGACGCGAGAAGTTAGTTCGTTTGATGCATTTGCGTTTAGCTTCCCTTGGAGTGCCGACGATATGAGAGGTGAAGTTTATTTGAAGTTTGAAAACGATCAGCTGCGAACTTTCCCTATCGTGAATGTCGGGGGAGAGTGGAAGTTGGGAAGCCTATAGACATACTGCTTGCAGAACCATGAAATCACGGGACGATGAATGGGAGGACGTTTTTGTATGTTTGCAAGGCTGTCGCTCGTCGCTCGTGATTTCTTTCTTTACTCGACTTCAATCGGTTCATGAACGCTAGGTTTCAACATGCATTGACGTTTCCCGTACTCGCCACACGTCTCAGCCCGGGCGCGCGTAAGCGCGACCTCGAATGCGATGTTGAGAACGTATTCCAATGGATGTACGTCAACCTGCCGCAATTCGACGCGTCGTTAAACATTTCACGTGACCACGGGTGGGTTGCGGTGCCGGAATAGATTGAATGCAAATGCGATGTTAACGATCCACGATTAGCCGCAGGCCCAGTATTGAGTGTTGCGTGCGGAACTGGCCTTAAGCGTGGATGCCTCACAAGTAGCCCTGATTCTGGACTACGTCACACGATGTGATGGATCACGGGTGTTTCCCCAAGGGCTCCTTCATGGCATTACGATGATGCGTCATGTTTTCACTTCGTACTGATCAGGCACGTGAAAGATTCTCCAATAAGGATGCACGGCAGTGGTGGGTTGCTTGTCTGGGGATTCGAGCGGTATCCCATCGCGGCACCAGCCCAGAATTCCGTCGCGATAGTTCGTCGCGTCGACACCGGCGGTAACCAGTTTCCGGGCGTACAGATAGCTGCG
>CAXBHV010001388.1:0-2469 GCA_963974855.1 uncultured Rhodopirellula sp.
TTTTCTTTGCGTCTGGTCATTGGTGCCCACGTCGCGAGTCACCGAAATCGCAGACCATGTTCATCTTCCGCAAGTTGCCTGTCGTTTTAATTACATCGCAATTGCCCGATGCTCGGATCGCATTCTCGTCGATTGAATGCGAGCAACCTATTTTAATGGTGCAAATGCGTCTCTTAAATGAGTATCAGATGTAAGATCACGCCGCTGTTCAACCTCGCTTGAACCAAAACTGCTTGGCTGGTAACTGTAAGTGGTCCCGAGGCAAATATTGCTGCCTAGTCGGACCGTGGTTGTTCCTCCTTTCAGTCCCACTTCGGCACCATGTATAGAGCAGATGATTTTAACGTTGAGCAACTTGGCGAATGCAATTACGATTCGCCCCTGACACCCTTGCTTGATTATCGACAGTATTCCGTCAACTACGTCGAAGAATCAGATCGCATTCTCGTTGAAAACACCGCCTCGGCGATTGCTAATGCGAGTAGGGATGCCGGCCCAACATTCGGGCTGGAGCCAGCTGGCGCCCGACGCAAGATCTATTTCAACCCTTCGCAAACTCGCGCTGGGATTGTGACGTGTGGTGGCCTATGCCCAGGCTTGAACAACGTCATTCGATCTTTAGTCAATGAATTGACGCGACGTTATCAGATCCAAAAGGTCTATGGATTTGCTGATGGGTTTCAAGGTTTGATTGAAGGCTATTCAAAACCGGCGATCGAATTAACGCCAAAGATTGTTGAAAATGTTCACGAGCATGGCGGCACCATTCTAGGATCCTCACGCGGTCAACAGAACCCGAGCCAGATGGTTGATACACTGGAGGGCCTTGGAATCGATATCCTGTTCGTCATCGGTGGCGATGGCACGATTCGTGGTGCGATCTCGATCGCCGAAGAGGTCGCTCGGCGTGGGAAGAAAATCTCGGTGATCGGGATTCCCAAAACGATTGACAACGACATCATGTTTGCCGACCAAAGCTTTGGTTTTCAATCGGCGCTCAGCGAAGGCACCTCGGCGATCCGGGCAGCACATGTGGAAGCTTGCGGTGCACCTCAGGGTGTTGGCTTGGTAAAACTGATGGGACGACACAGCGGTTTCATTGCCTGCTATTCATCGTTGGCGGTCAACGATGCAAATTTTGTTCTGATCCCAGAAGTTCCCTTTCAGTTGCAGGGTGAACACGGATTGTTTGCAGAGCTCAAACGGCGGCTCGATCAGGCAGGCAATGCCGTGATTGTGGTGGCAGAAGGAGCAGGACAGCATCTAATGCAGTCGACGGACCAATCTGATGCATCGGGTAACAGCCGCTTGGGAGACGTGGGCGTTTGGCTGAAGCAGCAGATCGAGAAACATTTTGCTTCTGAACAACGCAAACTGAATCTGAAGTACATCGACCCTAGTTATGTGATTCGGAGTGTTCCTGCGAATCCTTACGACAGCGTCTTCTGTACACGACTGGCTCACAACGCCGTGCATGCTGCAATGAGTGGCCGCACGCGGATGGTCGTCAGTCGCTGGCACACAAAATTCGTTCACGTGCCAATGTCGCTTGCAATTCAGCATCGAAATTGCGTCGATCCCAACGGCGACCTCTGGATGACCGTTTTGGAATCTACAGGCCAACCGCCTCGCTTCGAATAACGCATTTGGATGCAACGCGATGCAAGACCAATGCTAAAAGATGTGTCACCACGTCCAATACGCTACGTCCGACGGATATATTCCGCTCTACAGCTAGCCCGGCGATCCACTCTCGGACGCTTGATTGCGACCGCGAAGACGCTGCACCCCCGTGACGATCAACAAACAGATCGTTCCTCCGATGAGTCCAAGCAGTCCGTCGAGGATCATTTTTGCGATGCTCGCCAAAACGCTTCCCATCGCGGCAATTTCCTCCAGCGGGTGAACCAGTGATTCCACAAGATGATGAAGCACAGGAATGCCGTGCGTCAAAATCCCACCGCCGACCAGAAACATTGCGACCGTTCCTGCTATAGACAAAAACTTCATCAAGTACGGTGCAGAAGTGATCAATCCGTAGCCAAGCTTCTGACGGAAGCCAGTATCTGCCTTGTCAGATTCCGAACGAATCAACCTCATCCCCAGGTCATCGATTTTGACAATGCCCGCCACTAAACCGTAGACCCCAACTGTCATCAACAGCGAGATCGCTACCAAGACCATCAATCGAGTGGCAAACGGCGAACTTGCAACGGTCCCCAAGGTGATCACCACAATCTCGGCCGAGAGAATAAAGTCAGTCCGGATGGCCCCTCGAATTTTCGTTTTCTCGATTGCAACCATGTCGACTTTGGGATCGGTCAACGCGGCTTGCAACTCGTGCTGATGCTGTTTGTCTTCTTCGTGATGCAAGAACTTGTGAGCAAGCTTCTCACAGCCTTCGTAACAAAGATACAAGCCTCCGATAATCAGTAACGGCGTGATCGACCAAGGGGCTAACGCGCTCAG
>CAXBHV010001389.1:0-2468 GCA_963974855.1 uncultured Rhodopirellula sp.
AAGCCGCTAGCCACGGTTCCGTCACCATCCAACCGAGGTCGATCGCCCAAACGGCTAAGTTAAGAACGCTGATGCCGTATTGCGGCATCGTCCCTCCGGGAGGGGCGGCCGCAGTTGAGGGCCGGTGGCACCAAGCTTGCACGCTCTATCTTGCTTAGGACGCCAACGGCTTGGAAAGCCGAGCGACAATTGCCGTAGCAGAGCGAAGTTCCGGCATGGTAACGAAAAAGATAGCTGGGAGGCTGGGAGTATGGGGCGTCTGCACCTGGGGGAAAACTTGGGCAGGACGATGGAGGTAGGAAAATGGGAAGATTCACCAATGACCGGAGATCGCGGTGAAGGTCACTCTGCCGCTGGGAGAGGTGCCGCGAATGCGTCAAAGCGATGACGATTACGGAACCGTTCCCCCCTGCAAGATCTTTAGCAAGATCCACTACATCAATGATTTACTCGGCCTCCCGAACGCTCCAGAGTGAGTGCTCTAAACGCGTCCATGCTGATTTCTTGTTATAATCGTCACGAGGAGAATCGGGATGTCCATTTTGATCAATGACCCAATCGTTGCCAACGAGTTGCTGTCCGAGCGACGCGCGAGTGGTTTGGATCGTTATGACGAGGTGTGGGACGGAGTTTACGTGATGTCACCACTGGCCAATAACGAACACCAGAGCCTAGCAACGGAGATTGCCGCCGCCATCACGACTCAGATCGATTGGCGTGGCCTCGGTCGCACGCTGGCTGGTGCCAACGTCAGCGATCGCCGCGAAGATTGGTTACACAACTATCGTGTTCCCGACGTGCTGGTTTATCTCAACGAAACGTCGGGCGAAGACTGTGGAACCCACTGGTGTGGCGGCCCCGACTTTGCCGTTGAGATTGTCAGTCCCAATGATCGCACCCTCGATAAACTTGATTTCTATGCCAAGGTCGGAACTCGAGAGTTGCTGGTCATCGATCGTGATCCATGGCAACTGACATTATACCGACTCAGCGGTCAGCGGAAGCTCGTGCCCGCCGGCCTGAGCAGCCTCACTCAACTCTCTGTGATCCAATCCGCAGTGTTGCCACTGTGCTTTGCGATCCAAACCACTCCATCGGTCATTTGTTTAACCAATGACCAAGCGATGCCGATTCGCGACATTCCGATTTCGATCCGCTGAGCAACGCAGAAAGTAAGAAGAGAGGGAGTTGGGAGACAAAAAGAATTCACTCTCCCTTCGAAAGGGTCGGCCGCGGGTAGCGGCCAGGGAGGGCTGGTAACACTGAACTTGAACGGGAGCAAATTGTAGAACCATTGTCCCCAATTGTTCCGCCAACACCGCTGGCCTAGGAAGCAAAACAAACAATTGAGACAATTGTTCTACATAGCATCGCGAAAAGCGAGAAAGCCGAACTTGGAATTGGTAGGAAAATGGAGGTAAGAAGATAAAAGTCTTCTGTAGGCTGGTGGGACGCCAGTAATCGTAGACCCGATCGCGAGCAGAAGTGACCTGCACCCCATTCAAAAACACAGTGTTCCAAGTGCTTGCGTCAGTCAATTACTTACGAGATGAGCGGATGCAAAGCAGTTTTGACAGCCGAATCGTCCCTCTGATTTTATTCGCCTGTCCCATCATTCGTCTGTCAGAAAAAACTCGTCAATTCCTCAGCCCGCTCATACTCGCGTGTACAACAGTTGCATGGTTAAGACGCCAACGGCTTGGAAAGCCGAGCGACAATTGCCGTAGCGAAGCGAAGTTCCGGCACCGAACTCACTCCTCCGTTCTTTCTGTTCCCTCGTGCTAAACCAAGTCCCGGCGAAAAGGATTTGAACAGGAGCAAACGGAGGTAACAGAGTACTACAGAAATCAAGTCAATGAATCGAAAACAGATAGGCAAAAAAATGGGGGACAAAAACATCAAGATTCGTGGAGGGCAGGTGCGATATCGGAAGTCGTGGGCCAGACGGCAAGTGGTTGTGATCGGCGCCCCGCCGTTCAAATAAACCAGTTTCCAGTGTTCGCGCCAGTCACTTCCTCTCGAGATGAACGGATCCAAAGCGGTTTGGACAGCCGAATCAAGGACAGCCGAACAGTCCCTCTGATTTTATTCGCCTGTCCTATCATTCGTCTGTCAAAAAAACTCCCCCTCTTTTTACTCCCAGCTCCCCAACTTTTCCCTCTCGCATCTTCTTTCTCCTCAAACGCAAAAAGCCAGCCTGGATCCCCAGACTGGCTTTCGTACTCATTCCCAGCAATTCGCTATTCTTTCGTTACTCTCCCACTCGGAGAGTTGCCCCCACAGCCCGTAGAGGGCCCGACTGCCTCCCCTTCTCCTCACTCCCAGCTCCCTTCTCCCAGCTACTCATCCCCTCGTCTTTTCGCCCCCAGAAACTGTGGCAGTTTCGACAGCGGCTTGGTCAGCCGCAGTCCCCAAGGTGGCTTCAGACCATTGATCGCCCAGGCACGCTGGTCATCGCGGTTCGCCGT
>CAXBHV010001390.1:0-2467 GCA_963974855.1 uncultured Rhodopirellula sp.
TACCGGCTTACACCGCATATGCATCAACAATAGATTTCACGTCCCGAGCGATCAATGACATTGGGAAGATCTTTTCGTAGCGAAACTCGCCAAGAGTTTCGGGCGGCGGGGAAAGTGGACGAAAGTCTTCGCGAGTTTCGGGCGGGGGAGGTGGGATAGGCTTCTAACCTGTCGAGAGTGCTTATGACAGGCTAGAAGCCTATCCCACAAGATCGCGGAACGATCAACGACATGGGGAGCTGCTATTTCGCGGTTTCGGTGAATCGCGATTCACGCAGCACGGTGACTTTGATTTCGCCAGGATAAGTCAACTCTTTCTCGAAGGCTTTGGCGATATTGCGACAGATTGTGGCGGCTTCTTCGTCCGTGGTGCGGTCGCTGTTGACGATCACGCGAAGCTCGCGGCCGGCGCTGATCGCAAACGCTTGACGTACACCGTTAAAGCGGGTCGCGATCGATTCGAGTTCTTCCATCCGTTTGATGTACCGCTCGAGTGATTCGCGTCGAGCCCCCGGACGACTGGCACTGCATGCGTCACCGGTGGCCACCAACATCGTGTAAGGATGCTCGGTAACGATTTCGTCGTGATGCCCCAATGCGGCGTGAACAACTTCCGGGCCCTCGTTGGAGCGTCGCAGGATATCGGCACCGATTTTGGGATGGCCGCCTTCGAGTTCATGATCGGCCGCTTTACCAATGTCATGCAGCAACCCACAGCGGCGAGCCAAATCGCCGTCCATCCCCATCATCTCCGCCAGCAATCCCGAAATGAATGCGACTTCGACACTGTGCCGAAGCACGTTCTGGCTGTACGAGGTACGAAAGTGCAATCGGCCTAACATCTGAATGACACGGTCATGCAATCCGTTGACATTCACTTCGTCCGCCGCTTCACGCCCCTTTTGGATGATCAAATCGTCGATCTCCTTTGAGGTTTCTTCGACGACGTCTTCGATACGCGAGGGGTGGATTCGTCCGTCGCTGATTAGTCGCGTTAGCGATTGACGAGCGATCTCGCGGCGGACCGGGTCAAACCCGCTAACGATCACGACGCCCGGAGTATCGTCGATAATCACGTCGACGCCGGTTGCCTTTTCGAACGCGCGGATGTTACGACCTTCGCGACCAATGATTCGGCCTTTCATATCGTCGCTGGGGACATCCACCGTGCTGGTGGTAGATTCAGCGGTATGGGCCGAGGCGAAGCGTTGGATCGCGGTTAACAGCATCTCGCGGCCTTGCGCCTTGACGGTCTCGTTCAGTCTTTTCTGGTGCTTTAGCAGCACTGAACCGACTTCGGATTCAAGGTCCTGTTCCAACGACGCGAGCAAGGTTTGTGAAGCCTCTTCGCGAGTCATCCCGCTCGCTTTTTCCAGCAGCGCTTGCTGTTGTTTGATTGTTTCTTCGAGCCGGTTTCGCTGTTCGGTCGTTGAACGCAGCTGTGTATCGAGTCGCTGTTGCGTGCTTTCGAGTCCCCGTTGTTGCTTTCTCAGCCCGTCTTCTTGCTGTTCAAGTGTCTCCTCGCGACGGTCGAGTTTGGCTTCGCGCTGCAGCAACTGCTTTCGTTCGGCGGCGATTTCTTTTTCCGCTTCCGCCTTGATGCTGAGCACCGATTCTTTGCCATCGACTATCGCTTGGTTGCGTAGCGTTTCGCCTTCGCGGCGTGCGGCCTCGACGAGCTTTTCAGCCGCCTGTTGCTGGACGGTGCGACGAACCGTATTGATTCGCTGGGTAATACCCCAAACGATCACGGCCCCGACCAAGAAAGAAAAGGCCGAGTAAAGAATCGTGGTTTCGGAAGATGCGAGCATGTATATGTCCTCGGTACCGAGAACAAAAGAATCTGCCTTTGCGATTCCCAGACTTATCAACACGTTCAGAGGGGAGTCGTGTTCTTGACCGCTGCTGATGGGGGCGGTGTTCGGTGGGGATACTCCACTCGCAAGTTCCTCGGTTCACTCCAAGCTCAGCGGAGCAGAGGATATGCTTTACTGCTGATTCGGCACGAACGAACAACGACACAGAGCAAGCATGTTGCTTCCATGTGGTAACTCGGGTGACTAGCAGAAAGAGAAGAGGGAACATAATCGAGAAGAGGGTGATTCTGTTGTTCAGAGGAGTCGATGTTGAGTCTTGTTTATTTACAGTCAGCTCTGAATATCCAGTCGCATTCGTTATGATTCGGTGCAAATGGTTTCAGGTTGTCTCAGGTTAACAGCTGTCGAGTGTCCGCGAAACAGATTCAAAACAAAGTTTGCTAGATGGCGACAAGTTCTCATTTGTTACGTGGTGTTATGTACATGTGGCACTCGCTTTGCCCCTCCTGAAGCGGGGTGAACTTCCGACTGCCTTCGATGATTTTTCACGGGTTGTCGGGAACTGCTGAGAAGCATTTTTAGCGTAGCGGAAGTCGTGCGTGACTTTCGTTTCATGGTGTAAGGCCTCCCGAAACTCTTGAGGACTTGTT
>CAXBHV010001391.1:0-2466 GCA_963974855.1 uncultured Rhodopirellula sp.
CGGATAAATCGCCCCTTTCCGAAACGAGACAGCCGAAACCAGACAGCGGCTTGGGAAGACGCTAGAATCATAGCAGCTTCTCGATCCCAACTTGCCTAGGAGCCTCGCCTTTGTCTGCCTTCCATTTTAAAATCGCGGTGTTGCTTTGCGCCGTTTCGTGGGCGGTGTCTGCGGTCGCTAACGATTTGGATTCTGCCCAAGATCAATTTCGGACTGGCAAATATGCGGAAGCGGATGCGGTTGCAACAGCGCAAGTCGAAAGCGGAATTTGGAACGAGCGGTGGCCGCGACTGTTGATCCAGTGCCAATTGGAACAAGGCAAATACGCCGAGGCATTGCAAACGTACGAAGACGCAATTCGGCGGTACCCCACCAGCATGACACTTAGGATGTTGGGGCTCGAAGCGATTCGCTTCAACAATCTTTCCGAAAGAGCGGAAGAAGAGCGAACACGATTTTTTCAACTCTTGCAAAGTTCGCCGCTTCGCTACGCCAGCCGTGACAACCTGATTGCGGCGGGGCGCTATTTCGTCGAAGAGGGCGAGGATGCCCGCCAAGTGTTGGAAATGTTTTACGATCGCGTGCGTGATTCCAATCCCGATTTTCTCGATGCTTATATCGCGACCGCCGAGCTCGCGTTAGAAAAAGGCGATTACAAGGTGGCGGCGGAAACACTTGCCGAGGCCGAGCGGATCGACGACACCGATCCACGTACCAGCTATTTGAAAGCCCGTGCGTTCGAATCGTCCGATACCAAGGTCACCACCAAGGCGCTCCAGCGAGCACTCGAACTGAATCCCAACCACGTTCCGACGTTGTTGATGCAGGCCGAATTGGCCCTTGACCGTGAACTGTACGACGATGCAAAAGCCTCGATTGCAGCGGTGTTAAAAATCAATCCGTCGGAACCAGACGCTTGGGCTTTGCAGAGCGTGATGGCACATCTCGAAGGCGACACCGAGCGTGAACAGGAAATGCGCAGCAAAGCACTCAGCACTTGGAACAAAAATCCGCGTGTTGACTATTTGATCGGCAGCAAATTGTCGCAGAAATACCGGTTCGCAGAGGGGGCCGCGTATCAGCGTCGCGCCCTCGAATTCGATCCCGACTATCACGTTGCCAAATTCCAACTTGCTCAAGATCTTCTTCGTTTAGGCAACGATGACAAAGGTTGGACGTTAGCCAAATCGGTCGCGGAAAACGATCCTTACAACGTCGTTGCCCACAATTTGCTGACGCTTCATGACCGAATCAAAGGTTTCAGCGTTTTGGAATCGGGCGACATTCACGTACGGATGGATCCCAAGGAAGCGGACTTGTATGGCGACGCGGTGCTTGAGTTGTTAACCGAGGCGCGAGCGACGCTATGTGAAAAGTATGACGTCCAACCCGATGCACCGATCATGGTCGAGATCTTTCCCGAGCAGAAAGATTTTGCCATTCGTACGTTTGGATTGCCCGGCGGTGCTGGTTATTTGGGTGTTTGTTTTGGTCGTGTGATCACCGCGAACAGTCCGGCGAGTCAGGGGGAGCGACCGTACAATTGGAAGAGCGTGTTGTGGCACGAGTTTTGTCATGTCGTGACACTCGAGAAAACCAAGAACCGAATGCCACGTTGGCTCAGCGAAGGCATTTCGGTCTACGAAGAACGGATGCGAAATCCTGCTTGGGGTGAATCGATGACACCTCGATATCGCGAGATGATCCTGAGTGAATCGTTAACGCCCGTCAGCAAGCTGAGTGCGGCGTTCTTGAGTCCCCCGTCGGCTTTGCACCTACAGTTCGCCTATTACGAGTCCTCGCTCGTCATTGAATTCCTAATTGAAAAGCACGGTATTGAATCACTGAAAACGGTCCTTATTTCCTTAGGCGACGGGCTGTCGATCAACGATGCCTTGGCAAGATCGGTGGGGTCGAGCGATCGGCTTGATGTCGAATTTGCTTCGTACGCACGTGAAAGAGCGGAGGCGTTTGCACCTGATGCGGATTGGTCGCGGGAAGAATTGCCCACCGATGCAACGACGGATGAGCTAGCCAAATGGGTGGAGGGTCACCCCACGAACTATTGGGGGCTGCGGGGTCTTGCCGAAGCATGGCTAGCGGTCAAACAGGACGAAAAGGCATTGCCTGTGCTAGAGAAAATTGTCGAACTCGGAGCGGTGACACAGGAGCGGGAAGGTCCGCTCGAATTATTGGCCGACGTTTATCAGCGAATGGGCCAGGAAAAACGCGAACGTGAGACGCGTGAGCAAGTTTTAGCACTTTCCAGCGATGCTTTGCCCTCGTACCGGCGTTTAATTGAGATCGCGACGCAACACGATGATTGGCAAAACGTTTTGAAATACAGCGAAGAGACGTTGGCGATTCAGCCGCTACAGCCATTTGGATATCAGCACATGGCTGTGGCCGCAGAGAAACTGAAGAAGCCCGAAAAGGAAATTCGACCGTTAAAGGCGCTTTTACAAA
>CAXBHV010001392.1:0-2459 GCA_963974855.1 uncultured Rhodopirellula sp.
AGGCCGACCAACCGCTTGGTCGCTCGGCCGCGTGTAAACACGATCAGCGTTGGCAGTGAAGTGACTCGGTGCTCGTTCGCTAGATCGCTGTTGGCCTCGGTATCGACTTTGACCACCTTGTAGCGGCCTTTGGCTTCCGAATGCAACTTATTCAGCTGCGGAGCCATTTTCCGGCAGGGGGCACAGCGATCAGAGTAGAAATCGACGAGCACCGGAACGTTGGCGTCAAGCACCTCGCGTTCAAACGTCGATTCCGTCACTTTCTTGACCATCGCGCAACCTTACTTCTGCAACGAGATGTTTTTGAAGCGGACGGTCATCGCGGGGCCACGATGCAATTGCAACGCGATCACGCCATCGGAGGACGATTTTTCGGTTTGCTCGTCGATCACTTCGGCCGTCATCGTGCCATTGATGAAGTGTTGCAGGCGGTTGCCCTTGGCGACAACACGGAACTCATTCCATTGGCCGGGATGAATCGCGTTGGCCAGCTCTTCGCCATCGGCGAACGTTTCATCTTGCTTCTTGCCGTTCGCGGTGATGGTGACGCGGTGTCCACGCTGGGCCAAGATCCCGCGGCCTTTTTCTTCGTACAGAATGCCAGCGAACTTGTTGGTGAAATCGACATCGGCTTGATAACCCCCGACGATAAATTTGTCTTCGTCAACGACTTTGCTGCGGTATTGGATTCCCGAGTTTCCGCTCTCGATTTTGAACCAAGCGGTCAGTTCAAAGTCTTCGGGGACGTCTCCCTTCCAAATCAAAAACGTATTGGCGTCGATCGGATCGGTGTCGGTGGTGCGGCCGACAATTTGGCCGTCTTCGACACTCCACAGATCCTCGCGGCCTTTCCAGCCGTCGATGTTTTTACCATCGAACAGTACAGTCGAGTCGCTGGCGATCTCGGTCGCCTTGGTGTCGTCCTCGGCAAACGTGAACGAGGGTGCCAACAGAAGGGTCGTGAACAAACAGGCTGCAAATCGTTTCATAGGGTTGTCTCTTGTTAGGTTCCAATGCCATCGACGGTGTTCCAAAAGCCACCTCGGCTATGGTCAAACCGCAATTTGGTTCCGCGGAATGATTCGTCGAACCCGCGTATTGTATTCCAAACGCAGTGCCCGTGAACATAAGTCGCAACGGGCCATCCTTGCAGTGTTTCCCCGTCCCAGGGACTCCAGCGGGATTTTGTATGCTGCTGAGCATCGCGAATCGTGCGTTTTTCGTTCATGTCGACCAGCACCAAATCAGCGTCATAGCCCGCTTCGATCCGTCCTTTGCCGACCATTCCCCACACTCGAGCGGGGGCGTCGCTCATCCATGACGCGACTTGATTCAGCGTACAGCGGCCTGCGCCCGCTTGATCGAGCATCAGTGCCAAGCTGTTTTCGACCGCCGGCAATCCCGATGGACTCTGCGGATAAGGCTGTGATTTTTCTTCGAGTGTGTGCGGAGCGTGATCTGTCGCGATCACCTGGATCGTGCCGTCGAGCAGTCCTTGCCAAAGACCTTCATTGTCCGCTTTGGTCTTGATCGACGGGTTCATTTGGATGCGGCTGCCGAGCCGTCCGTAGTCGTCGACGTTAAAGAAGACGTGGTGCAAGCAGATTTCCGCCGTGATGTAGGGCGAGGCATCCGCAAGGAGCGGCAACTCGGCGGCGGTCGATACATGCAGCACATGGAAGCGATGCTTGTGGCGACGAGCCAATTCGGTGGCTCGCTTGGTCGCGATCACAGCCGCGTTTTCGTCGCGAATGCGTGAGTGGTCGGTGATGTCTGTGGTTCCGGCCAATCGTTCGGCGTTGGCACGCACGGTGGCTTCGTCTTCACAGTGGGCGCAAATGGGCAAGTCGGTTTCGGCAAAGATCCGCTCTAGTGCCGCTTGTTCGTCGACAAGCAGATTGCCGGTGCTGCTGCCGATAAAGATTTTGATTCCCGGAACGTCGGTGGCCTGTTGCAGTTCGGCGACGTTGTCCGGAGTCGCACCGATGTAGAAGCCGTAATTGACTCGTGATTTTTTGGCCGCGATCGCTTCTTTGTCACGAACCCCGGCCAACGTGATTGCAGGCGGCTTGGTGTTGGGCATCTCGAGGAACGAGGTCACTCCGCCAGCGGCACAGGCTCGCGATGCGGTTTCAAGGTCCTCTTTGTGCGTCAAACCGGGATCACGAAAATGGACCTGGTCATCGATCACGCCCGGCAGCAAGTGACGACCGCTGCAGTCG
Source organism: uncultured Rhodopirellula sp. (assembly GCA_963974855.1). GTDB lineage: Bacteria > Planctomycetota > Planctomycetia > Pirellulales > Pirellulaceae > Novipirellula. The sequence continues at coordinate 2,223 of CAXBHV010001392.1, forward strand.
ACCACTTCGTCCGCTTGAACATGCGAGCCGGCGTCGACATCCATGATCTTGCCGTCTTCGACCAATACCGATCCGGTGCGGACCGAGTCAGCGAGAACAACGTTGGCATTTTGAAAAAGAGTGCGGGACATGGGCTTTGCAGGCGGAATCGAGGAACAACGAGTGAGTTACCGTCAGGATAGCAGTCTGAGTTGGGAGTTGGGAGTTGGGAGTGCCGGGCCATGCAAATGCGCAGCG
>CAXBHV010001393.1:0-2456 GCA_963974855.1 uncultured Rhodopirellula sp.
CCGCCGCACAATCCGACCGAGGTTTGTGAAGCGTTGATCCGATTGGTCGATCATCCTGAAACTTCGATCGACGAGATTTGCGAAATCATTCCGGGCCCCGACTTCCCCACAGGCGGTATCATCTGCGGTCGCGCGGGGATTCGTCGCGGTTACAAGACCGGACGCAGTACGATCGTGGTCCGCGCGAAATGCCGCATCGAAGAGATGAAGGGCAATCGTACGCGGATCGTTGTTTCCGAGATTCCTTATCAGCAATATCGTGACCGCGTCATCGAAAAGATTGCCGCGCTAGTCAATGGCGACAGGATCAAGGGGATTTCAGGAATCCGTGACGAGAGCGATTTGAACGAACCTGTTCGTTTGGTCATCGAGCTCAAACGGGATGGCGATCCCGATGTCGTGCTGAATCAACTGTATCAGTATTCGCCGCTGCAAGACACGTTTTCGCTGATTTTCTTGGCGTTGGTGGACGGCAAGCCGCGTGAATTAACGATCAAGGAAATTCTGCAAGAATTCTTGCGACATCGCGCCACAGTGATCCGTCGCCGAACGCAATTCTTGTTAGCACGTGCACGCCGCCGTAAACATACCGTCGAAGGTTTGCTGCTAGCGCTTGCCGATATCGACAAGATCATCAAGACGATCCGTAGCAGCTCGAATCAAGCCGAAGCGAAGACGCGTTTGATGGAAATCGAATGCCCTTCGTCGATGCTAAAGCGAGCACTCGGAGATAGCGGGTTTTCCCAATTCGTGCTCGAGCGTGGCGAGAAAGAAAACTACACGTTGACCAGCGTGCAAACCGACGCGATCTTGCGAATGACGCTTGGCCAATTGGTTAACCTCGAGCAAGAAAAGCTTTCCGGCGAACACGCGGCGCTGTTGACCGAGATTATCGACTACCTCGATATCCTCGGCAACCAAGATCGAATCAACGGGATCATCAAAGACGATCTCGAAGAGATGAAGCGTCGCTTCGGTGACAAACGTCGAACCGAAATTAGCAACGAAGAGTTGGGCAATATCGACCTCGAGGATCTGATCACCGAGGAAACGATGGTCGTTTCGATTAGCCATCGCGGCTATATCAAGCGAACCCCGACCAGCGTTTACAACACTCAGCGACGTGGTGGCAAGGGACTAAAGGGCGCCAAGACGGATGACGAGGATCCGATTGAGCATCTGTTTGTCGCCAGCACGCATGCCTATCTGTTGTTCTTAACGACGGTCGGTAAAGTGCGTTGGCAAAAGGTCTATGACTTGCCGCAACTCGCTCGTGACAGCAAGGGACGTGCGATCGTCAACCTGTTGAACTTGAGCGAAGACGAGAAGATTGCCGAGTGTTTGGCGATTCGCGATTTTGATCAGGCTGGCTACTACGTGGTGATGGCCACTCGTAGTGGGTTGGTCAAGAAAACGCCTCTTGAACAATACAGCCGTCCTAAGAAGGGCGGGATTATCGCAATCAAACTTCGCGAAGGCGATGAGCTTGTCGGCGCTGCTGTAATCGGCCCTGGCGACGAGGTGATCTTGGTCACCAGTTCGGGAATGGCGATCCGCTTCCGCGAATCCGATGCCCGTCCGATGGGACGAAACACCTCCGGTGTTAAGGGAATCAAGCTCGTGGGCGATGACAGTGTCGTCGGCATGGTGGTGGCGGATCCCGAAGCGACGTTGTTAACCGTTTGTGAAAACGGCTACGGCAAACGAACGTATTTTGGTCCCAATGCACCCGTCGTAGCCGGAGATTCCGGTGAAGCCGATTCCGATGGCGAAGGCGAAGCGGTTGAGTCAACGGCTGAGGTTGAGTCAGCGGCAGAGGGAGAGTCAACGGAAGAGGAAAGCAGTGCATCGGGCGCTCGTTACCGTACTCAAAAGCGTGGCGGTAAGGGGCTTCGTGACATTCGCACCAGCGAGCGTAACGGGCCCGTGATCGGCATCGCCCGCGTGACGGACGAAGACGAGTTGTTCATGATGACGGCCAAAGGCAAGCTGCAGCGGATCAAGGCTGCCGACATCAATGTCATCGGTCGTAACACGCAAGGCGTGCGAATCATGAACATCGACAGCGGCGATAGTCTGATCGCGGTCGTGCGTGTTCCACCCGAAGAGCAGTCAGACGAAGTCGAGGTTGCTGCAGTAGCCGGCGATGTAGTCGAAGGAACCGTCGTTGCATCTGGATCCGATGCGACCGATGTTAGCGATGACGCTTCGGCAACGACGGAAGTCCAGCCGCCGTCGGATTCCGGTGACGACGCAAACGACTCGGATGAGACCACCGGTGACGAGGCATAAGCCTGGTGTTCATTTAATCGGGTTTCGATTGGGGGATAGATACGGGTTACCTCGCCCGAGCAATCGCTGAAGGCTCTGCTCGACCTCTCCCAGACTGTGGAGACTGCTAATTTAGTTAGCCGTTTTGGCGAACGCTGTGAAGCATTTCGTAGCGGAACTCGTCA
>CAXBHV010001394.1:0-2444 GCA_963974855.1 uncultured Rhodopirellula sp.
CGTTGCCCGAACTGGTGATGTTTCCGCATGCGATGCAGCCTTTGCATCTGTTTGAGCCTCGATATTGCGAGATGCTTCGCGAATCGCTGGCGTCGGATCGCTTGATTGCGATGGCGACTCTGACGGGGGGCATCGCGGTGATGCCCAATGAGCAACCGCCGATCGCCACCACGATCTGTATCGGCCGGATCGTGTCTCACGCCGAATTAGAGAACGACCAGCACAATATTTTGTTGGTCGGAGTGAAGCGGGCGATTATTACTCGCGAAATCGATGCGGGGCGCCCGTTTCGCATCGCGGAAGTCGATGTTCGCTCGGATTTCTATCCACCGATCGGAGCGGAGCATCGAACTCAGCTAAAAAAAGAATTGCTCGAAGCGTTTGCGACCATCATCCCGGCGAGCAAACAAGCGTCCAAGAGTCTGCATGAATTGATGGCCGGTCAAATGGGACTCGGCCCCATTACCGACATTATCTCGTACACGCTGCCGTTTGAGATCGAAGCCAAGTTGCGATTGTTGGCGATCGCGGATGTCGATGACCGTGCCGCAGAATTGGTCCGATTGCTTCGCAGCGGCAAAGTGAATCTGCACACGGTTTCCTCCGAAGAACAGGACGGCGATTGTCGTTCACAAGGCGATGAGCCGTTCCCCCCAAAATTCAGCATGAATTAATGTCGTTGATCGCTCCCGCGATCAAAACGTGCAGCGAGTACCAAAGATACCAATACAACCCACCTCAGAATTTGTTGCAGTAGCTGAATCCATTCCGCTGCTCGCCAGGATCGCGGAGCGATCAGCGACAATGGAATACGCAGCGATCAGCGACGATCACACCAAACCCCATCGCCGTCGCAGATACCATTCGGTCGACAGCGCTCCGGCGAACAGTGCAAACAGAAGCCATCCGCTGATGGGATCGTCGCCCAGCGTCCGTTTCTCGACCACGGGAGCCTCGGCTTGATGGCGACGCTCGGTAATCCGTTGGACCAATTGGTCGATTTCCTCGTGCGAAAACGCAGCTCCGCCGTGATCCTTCGTAATCTCGGCCAATTGACGCAAGTAACCTGGGTCGGCCATCGGCATCAACATTTCGCGGCTCTGGTCAATCACTTGGAATGCTAAGGTTTCCGGTTTGATTTTCAAAACGTTATCGGCCGGGCCGACCTTCAGCCGGTAATAGCCTGGTGCCAAATTAGGAATCATGCCCGCAACCGTTTGCTCACCGGCCTGGGTTGAACTCGCAGTGTCGGTGATCGCAGTGACTCGATTGTTCTCGTCGATAATCTCCGCCGTCAATTTGACCGTCGTCCGCTCGTCCGTCACCGAACTCAATCGAGCACGAAAACCGGTTTCCGATTCGTTGGCGAACCGCCGCGAGTCCAGTTCGATAAAAATGCGATCCCCCGAGTCCTCTTCGCGCGAAAGCAACCACAACGCCAATTGACGCCAAAAACGGCGATAGGCTTCGCTGCGGCCTTCACGCCACCAACGCCATGTTGAATCAAACGCGACCGCGGCGGTCCGCCCGCGTCCGTATTCGCCGACGACCAACAACGGATCTTTGTCGGCCGTTTCAAGCAACACCTGCACGCCGGGTGAAACTTTCGGACCGACGAAGCGGTTCGCACCTAGCAAACTCGGCAGTGACGACCACGTTTTGTCGGGATCCTCGCCGCCAATGTTGGTGATCGGATGCGAGCGTGATCGGTTGACCGTAATCGGACCCGGGATTTGTAAACGCAGATTGTCAACGTCGTTGGATTGAATTGAAACACGACGCGACGCGTCCATTTGCACCGGCAATACCTCCGCCAAAGGCGAGTTCGCATAACCGCCAGCGTCAAAATTGTGGAAGCCGCCCAACATCACCAACCCCGCTCCTTCGGACACCGATTGAGCGAGCTGAGTCAATTGCTCGCGGCCAATCGCGTCGGCATCCAAATCGCCGATGATATAGATGTCGAATTTGCCTTTTTGAAACCAATCACGCAGCCCGATCGGCCATCGTGCCGCGGTATCGCTCGGGATCCATTGGTAAGTCAGGTCGAGATCCGGAAACCGTCTCAGGGCCGCACGAAGATACGTTTGCTCTACCCGCGATGTGCCTTCGAGAAACAAGATCCTGCCGCCTCCTTCACGCACATTTACAAACGCGGTTTGCAAATTATTGGAAGTCACCAGCTCGCCTTCGACGGGATCGACTTCGACATTCAATCGATACACGCCTGGTGCGGGAGCGACAACCTGCAGCGACATCCCTTTAACTTCGCTTGCTTTTTCGGCGACGATTTGCCGCTCTGCTGCGACCGTCGAGTTTCCTTTTTCATCGATCCAGCGGACGCGCAGCGGTACCTCGGTGCCAGCCAGGCCTCGCAATTGCACTTGAAAATTGACGTCAAATTCGTTCTTGGCAAACAGCTGAAAACTCTCGGGCAGCGCGTC
>CAXBHV010001395.1:0-2443 GCA_963974855.1 uncultured Rhodopirellula sp.
CGTCCAGGTCCGGCCCTGTTACCGTCAGCGTTGGCCTTGCCGCCCTTGTCCCGCATCAGGCTAAACCCGGTGGATAGGCTGCCTGGGGCACTAGGTCCAGCGGCTCGCCCGTCCTAAACCGGACGTGGTAAAACCGGCCCTCCCGCGACATGCGACGCCCCAGGACGTGGCCAGCAAAGGCTGCCTGCTTGCTGGGCATCTCAAGCGCTACTTTCTCATCGCTAGATCAATACCTGCAAGGGCAAACGGTAGTGGCATTCTAGATTGGACTCGACACGTCAGGTTCGATGGGATGTGCCGTCACGGGCAACCGTGCGGGTCGAAATGGCGGTGGGGGCGGAACGTCGAAGATGCGATGCGTCGATGTTCGCAGCAGCGATCCTGCGTCGCAACCCAGACAGCGTCGTGATTCCGTTCGATACGCAGGCTTACAAGGCGAAGGTCGATCCAAGTGATTCGATCTTGTCTCTGTCAGCACGCTTGTCGAAGTACGGAGGGGGAGGAACCGACTGCTCGTTGCCATTTGTCGAAGCCAACACACGCTACGCGAAGCAAGCCTTCGCCGGCATCGTGCTGGTCAGCGACAACGAAAGCTGGATCACTTCGGGACGTCGTTTCGGTTACGGCCAAAACGGTTCAACCGGAGTGATGACCCAATGGGAAAAGTTCAAGAAGACCCAGCGTGGACACGGCATCGCCGATCCAAAGCTCGTCTGCATCGACATTCAACCCTACGGAACCAGTCAGGCACCCGAGCGAGACGACATCCTAAACATCGGCGGCTTCAGTGACGCCGTGTTCAACGTAGTCTCATCGTTCCTAGAAAACGACGCATCCCGCTTCGTTCGCGAAGTAGAGTCCGTCGAACTGTAAGCCGAAAGGCGAACTTCAACCCGATACGCCCGCGGAGGAGCAATCCCCCGCGGGCGTTTTCTTGCGTTGCTCAGCCAATGTTGTTACACATGACCTTATCCTTCGAGGCGCTCAACCCGTGTAGTCAGCTCTCGCATCAATTGGGCGTGGCGATCCAACCGGTAAGACAGGGCTCTTGAAACGGATTGGAATTCTGCATCCTCTCGATCGCGGCGGTCATGCCGTTTCGAGTTGTTAACCATCGTCGCCTCAATTCCATCGAATTCGCTAATCATAGCCGACAAGATGTCCTGCATCTCTTCCAACGCCGACTGCCGCTCAGGGCGAGTGCTAGATTGCTCGTTCACGAGTGCTTCCAATTCTGCCGCGATCCGTTCGTTTTCGTCGTACATTCTTTGCTCCAGAGTCATGGGGGAAAGCATCGACCGAAGTGTCGGTCGCTAAAGTTATTCCGAGAGTGTTCCGCCTGGCCGGTTTCCTCGCCCGGGAAACTTGCCGCAAAGCCTTTGCTGGCAATGCTTTACAGCTCCCGCGGGTTATGGCTTTCAGTTCCCCATGCACAAGAGCCATGCGCAATGGCCTATCCATTGCCACTCTCTAGCGCGTGCAATTGCCTATGAGGGAACCTTGAACCCGGCTCTCCTAAGTGGTGTCTTGACTCGCCGTGCTTGAGTGCTGCACGCAAGTGCTCAACGTTGATTGGAGAGCCGTTATCCTGACTGAGAACAAAACCTAATCCAAATCATCCTCAATCGACTATGACCATCGCCTGCATCGACGTCGGCTATACTGAATCTGCATCCGATCCGACCACGGCGATCGCTGCCTGCGTTGTCATAAACGACTGGAGCGATGCCGCTGCGGTATCCGAGCACGTCGTGGATATCTCGAATGTCCACGACTACCAACCTGGGCTGTTCTACCTGCGAAAACTGCCATGCATCGAAGCCGTATTGGCGTCGCTGCCAACTCCGCCGACCTTCATTGTCATCGACGGATACGTTTGGCTGGACGATCACGACCACCCAGGTCTCGGCAAGTATCTCTACGATGCATTGAACCAGGCGATTCCTGTAATCGGAGTCGCGAAGAGCCCGTTCAAGCGATCGCTTCACGCGCACGAGCTTTGCCGAGGCATCAGCACTCGCCCGCTCTACATCACGTCCATCGGTTTCCCAGTCACTCAGGCAGCCAACCACGTCGCCGACATGGATGGTTTCCATCGGTTCCCATCCATCCTCAAAAAAGTCGACCGCCTGAGTCGTGGAGAGCCAACATCATGAATGATGTCCTCAAACGCTTCGCCGACCTGCCGTGGGACGACATCGCCCATAAATAAGTAACACAGAACCAGATCGCCCGGCCTGATGAATAACATCAAGAAGGGTCGGATGATGCAAGGCAACAATGAACACCGATTCTCATGGGAATAAATTTTTGCTTCAGCGTAAAACGCGACCGTGGTGCCCAGCCGACATTGTTTGCATCTGTACTGTAGAATGTCCGCAATCCAAGTTTGTCACCAAGTTAGTAAGTTTCAAAGAGGTCCCTGATGTCGAATTCCGAAGAG
>CAXBHV010001396.1:0-2442 GCA_963974855.1 uncultured Rhodopirellula sp.
CCAAAACGGCGAGACTTGGATGTAGTGCTTGCCGGGACGCAAACCACGAAGTTCAAAGGTTCCATCCGGCTGGACGTCAACCGTCGGATCGTAGTAGCGATTCCCTCGCAGGTCCGCCGGGTGAGCGCGGACCTCGCGTGGCGGTGCCCCTTCGTCGAGCGACGCGACGTTGCCTCGAACAATGGCGCCGCGCGTGAGCGTGAAATCATACCCGGCCACTTTTTGCCCTGGCACCGTCGGCAACGGATCGCGAGCCACTGCGCCCCACATTCGCCACTTGCCGTACTCGCCATCGAATGCCATCAGGTTGTAATCGAAGTCGTTGCCCGCCGGCATCACGACTTTGTAGGAGCCGTCGTCTTCGCTTTTAACGCTATAGCGAGTATCGCCAGTAAGTGAATTGCCGCTGCCTGTTTTTGCTGGAGCCACCGTCGCACCGCCACGTGGCTTACCGTCGGGATCATACACATTGCTCGACGATGATCTCGACGGGCTTCATACCAGCTTTGAGGTCAAAAGTAAGGTCATCAAAGTTGCGCTGAAACTCACCAGGCTTTGCATCGCGACGTTGCCATTCGTTCTTTGCATCCGCCGACCACCAACGTCCCAGAGGTCCATTGGAGTGGTATTTGATACCTTCGTGCTCAAGTGGCTCACCTGCACCGACCGTAAACTCAAACTCACCTGGCAACATGCCGTCGATCACGATGCGTCCTTGTGCGTCCGAAGTGCCAACGAACTGTCGCTGCATAAAGTTTGTCAGCACCAACCCGGCGAACGGCTCACCGCTGTTGATGTCCTTTACCTTTGCTTCGAAACGAACACCCGGCTCAAGCTGAAGATTCTTCGCGAGTGCGTGGCCACGAGCTACCTGCAGTTTTTCCGTCCTGACAACACCGACGGCACTTGCGATCGTGATCTCGTAAGCGTCTGGAAACACATACAAGCGATACTTGCCGGACTCGTCAGTCGTTGTTTCCGTGATCACTTCGCCGATTTGTACGCCATCCGCTTCGATGTTTTGCTGGGCACCACGGATGTTCACGCCAACGGCTGGCGATCCGTCGACCGCCGTCACCGTCCCTTCGATGAGTGTCGTCGTATCGAGCGTGATGACTAAATCCTTTACGCCCACCGGTTGCTGCGCGACGTAATGCGGTGAATAGCCCGGTTTCATCCAGCGAACTTCGACCTTCGAACGTCCGTTGTCGCTGTCGGGGCGAAATCGAAATACGCCATGCTCGTCGGTCGTGGTTTCATCGCCGGGGCTCCAGCTCCATGCATCGACGGTGACGCCAGCCAGCGGCTTGCCCTCGGCATCGACAACGATCCCCGCAAGCTCGAGTGGCTCGATGTTCTGTGGAAGCATCTTCATCACGTCGTCTGTGAGCGATTGAGTTGTCGCGACAGGGGTTTGCGGAGCGGCGACAGATACCTTCCAAGTCGAGGCCAATAGCACACTTACCAATGCCAAGACCGCGAGCAAGCTAGCGCCGTCTGCCAGCCGAGCTGAACGAATCGTTGTTGCTGTCGACTGACCAACCAGACGCTGCAGCCGAATTCGCAATTGGGATCGCGACGAAATCGACGATACAGCGGTCAACGCTGGCGATAGGATTCGAGTCTCTGCCGCGCGACTCCGCGTGGCAACGTCAATGAGAGTCCCCGCGTAGCGTCGCGGGTCAATTCCACTGCTGACAACTGATGCATCACAAGATAGCTCACGATACAAACGCACTTGGGCTGAAGTCCACCATACCAACGGGTGAAAGAAGAATATCGTTTCCACGACGTTCTGAAGAAAGTTAACCAGCGAGTCATACCGCCGCAGGTGTGTGAACTCATGCAGCAAGACATGCTCAAGCTGCTCGATCGTAACTCCGCTGGTGAATGCTACGGGTAGCAAAACTACGGGGCGAAGCACTCCGACGACGGTCGGAACAAGGGTCTTGTCGCACCACATAATCGCTGGGGTCGTTCGTAACCACAGTTGCTTCGCGATACGATCGGCGAGCCTTAGCATGTTAGGCTCGGTTACGACGATCGCGCACCGGCGCAGTCGGCGGCTGAACCAGTACCCGTTCAATAGCCGCAGGGCAAACATCGACACGCCAATCAGGTACGCCATCGTCACGTAGGTGGCCCACGAGTGGATGCCACGAATCCAAGAATCGTTATCCGTGGAAAAGGTCTGTGACGTATTTGAATCAAGCTCCTTTGCTGCAATGACCGGCGGTACAACGAGATTTGCATTAATGGAAACTGCTTCAGTTGTCGCATTCCTAATTGGTAATGATTGAGGTCCCGAGCTACTGCGCAAAGCGATCGCCGATTCGAGTTGCCCCTGGTGGGCTGGATGCGTCGTTTCCGCGAGCCATATCGCTACGACGAACATCAACACTAGCGAGGCCAGCGCCAACATACTCAAGTGGTATTTTGCAT
>CAXBHV010001397.1:0-2441 GCA_963974855.1 uncultured Rhodopirellula sp.
TTAGTGGCTGTGGTGAACAAAGTGGTGCCGTAGGGACTGACGATGAGGTCAAAGCTTACATAGACGAACACGGAAGTCATTCGAGCGATCCGGGACCAAGTCCGCTTATTGATTGATCCGTTTACCTAATGTTCATCAGGGGCCTTGGTCCTTCGATTCTCGCTGTACTTTTCTGACTTTGGCGTCATGGATTGGGTTAGACCCTTTTTCCAATTTTGCCGCCTATTCAACCGCATACTGTTTCAGTTTGTTCCTTATTCCATCCTCGCAGGATTTAAAATGATTCGAAACTCTCGACGCCAAAATGGCTTCACTCTAGTCGAATTGCTTGTCGTGATCGCAATTATTGGAGTTCTAGTGGGCCTGCTGCTTCCCGCCGTGCAAGCGGCTCGTGAAGCGGCTCGCCGTATGAGCTGTAGCAATAATTTCAAACAGATTGGCTTAGCCATTCATAATTACCACTCGGCCTACAACCAGATGCCCCAGCAAGGCTCGGGTACGGGGCTAGCCGTAGGCAACCCGTATAACACGCCTGGTGCCAACGAATACCGGCTTAGCTTTCTGGTCGGCATTACGCCGTTCATCGAGCAGCAAGCGATTTGGGAACAGATCAGTAATCCTTATTCCACCACTGGTGGAGCGACCTTCCAATCCATGGGGCCGCTTCCATCGTTGTCACTTGCTGAATACACCCCAAATCCCTACCTGCCGTGGCTTACCGATATCGCTGGATATCGCTGCCCAAGTGACCCTGGGAGGGGACTTCCTAGTATGGGACGCACGAACTACGCAGCTTGCATGGGAGATGCTAATCACACGACAATTGAAGGTGAAACCTATCGTCTCAATTCTAGTTTGTTAAATAATGCCACCCGAGCTATTAACGTCGGTATCGCTGCTCGAGGTGCTTTCGTGTATCGAAAGAAAATGGAATTTCGTGACGTTCTTGATGGTTTATCGAACACCATAGTGTGCGGTGAGATCCTCACTGATCTAGGCGACAGAGACATTCGAACGACGCCTGCGAATGCAGGTGGTCGAACCACTGCTCAGTGGAGTGCCGGAGGCGTTTTGCGTTGTCGTGCCCCTGGTTTCATTGATCCCGCACGCCCTCGATTCTGGACTTCAACCCAGGCAGTTGAAGCGTCCGCCGAAGAACGTCGGGGATCAAAGTGGATGTGCGCAATTGTCCTCTATTCCGGTTTTCACACGATGTTACCACCTAATACCGAAACGTGTTTTCACGGCAATCGGCACCAAGAGTACATTGCCTCGACAAGCAGTCAGCACCAAGGTGGTGCACATGCATTAATGGGCGATGGAGCGGTCAAGTTCATTACCGATTCGATTGAAGCCGGCGATTCTAACTCCCCTCAGGTGAAAACTCCGGACCAACCAGGAGTTCTTCCGGCGGGCTCTCAAAGCCCCTTTGGACTTTGGGGTAGTCTTGGAACACGAGCCAATAAAGAAACGATCAACTCAGATTTCTAAGAGCCTAGGTGGATAAGTAAGTTTTGCCATTCTGTATGGTGATAGATTGCGGGGATGTCTCAAAGGCATCCCCGCTTTCATTTTCCCTAAGCCCCGTAGCCAGACTTGGCTGATCGACTTCGCGATTGCTAAATCCATTGAGCACAGTCCGTTCTTGTGAGCCGAGGGCGTTAGCCGCGGGCCTTTTGATTTTGCAATTGAATTGCTCGCGGCTAAAGCTGGACTGCTAAATCATTGCTGTTGTCATCGGAGACAGGGGGTGACTTTTTCTTCCCGTCTATACTGCAGTGACCTCTCCACCGACGAAGGAGACTGCTGAAGCAATACGACATCACCGCTCTCATGTTAGCCGTTTGGACGCTAGCGGCTTGTTGATTTAGTGAGCCGCGACGCGTGAGCGGCACTTTCCCTTATAATGTTTGTGTATTTTTAGCGTAGCGGAAGTCGTGCGTGACTTTCGATCCACGGCGAGTGTCCTCCGAAACTCTTGACGAGTTCCGCTACCCTAGAATCATGCTGCAACGCAGTACTAACACTGATCATGGTATATTCACCCGAGTATCTACCCAGCTTCATCAACAAGTGAAAGGTAAAAATCATGCAGCGAAAACAAGCCAATCAGTTCGATCAACGAGTTCTTGATTTGTATGACGACTATGCTCACGGGCGTCTGTCCCGCCGCGACTATGTCAAACGTCTCGCCGCATTCGCCATTGGCGGTCTGACCGTCGAGGCACTCGAGGAAAGCCTATCGCCCAATTATGCATGGGCCGAGCAAGTTGCTGCTGACGATTCGCGAATCAAAACTGAAACCATCTCCTACGACTCGCCCCAGGGCGGCGGCAAGATCAGCGGATTGTTGGCTCGACCTGCAACAGGCGAAAAATTCCCAGCGGTCTTGGTCATCCACGAAAACCGTGGTCTGAATCCATACATCGCCGACGTCGCCC
>CAXBHV010001398.1:0-2439 GCA_963974855.1 uncultured Rhodopirellula sp.
GATTTGGCTAGCAGCGCCAAGCAAGTTGCGTTACAGATTCCGCAAGTGCGGGCCGGAGCGAGAGTCGAAATGACGTTTGTCTTCCAAATCGAACGCTCGCGTATTCTTCCTCCAGTGAAGACCGACGATTTTGTCATCCCACTGCGACCTGCGCGTGAACTGCGTAACTATCTTGGCAACAGCCCCAACATTGACGCCAGCAATTCGATCATTCGATCGGCGTCTCGTGACTTGGCCGCGATGGAAGCTGAGAACGATTGGCAACGCGTCGAACAAATCTACGACTTTGTGCGAGAAAAAGTCGAGTATGTCGAAGGACCGCTAAAAAACGCATCCGTCGCACTTCGCGATGGCAAGGGCGACTGCGAAGAAATGACCAGCCTAGTGGTGGCGTTGTGTCGCAATGCCAAAGTGCCTGCCCGGATGGTATGGATTCCAGGCCACTGTTATCCCGAATTCTATCTCGAAGACGGCGAAGGCAACGGTTTTTGGTTCCCCTGCCAAGCAGCAGGAACTCGCCAATTCGGTCGCATGGACGAATACCGTCCTGTCCTGCAAAAAGGCGACCGATTTAAAGTGCCCGAAAAACGCCAACCTGTGCGTTATGTTGCCGAGTACTTCAAGTGCGATCGCAAGGGCAAAGGCAATCCTGATCCAGGGTTTGTGCGTGAGCAGATCGAAATCTAAGCTCGACTCTCATACCATTCGCATCTTTTTCCATTTGCCTTGCACGAATCGCGCGGCCATGCAAACGGATAGTAGCCATACCCACAGCGTGATCATCCACCACCACCAATGCAGTTGGCCTTCGCTTGGTTCGTTGCCAACGCCAATGGCAAACGCCATTACCGACGACATTAAACCGGTACCGAGCACGAACCAGGTGTCACCGGCGCCTCGCAATGCTCCGGCCAAAATTAATTGAGTCGCGTCCATCACGATGTAAAACGCGACAAATTTTAGCAGCCCCTTCGCGATCGAGATCGCCAGTGCCGAATCGGCCGTGGGCGTATTGAATTCGTACAGCTGCATCATCACCCCGGGAAAAATCAGGTAGGCGATGCACCACAGCAACGAATATCCCCAGCCGACCAACAGAGCGGCAAATACACTTTTAGCCGCGCGTCCAGGTCCGCTTTCAACCAAGTGACGACCGACCAAGACCGATGCTGCGATTGAAACGCCAACCAACGGAATGAAGGCGACCATGTTGAAGTTGATCGCCATCGTTGTTGCGCGCAAGGGAACGTCGCCGAGTCGACCAATCCGCAACACAATCGCCGTAAAACCGCCTGATTCGGTGACGTACATTAACCCGGTTGGAAAGCCAAAAAAGAGCAGTTTGGCCAACAACACGCCGCTGAAACTAATGCTGCTACGGACTTGGTATCGATTGTCACGATCGTAATAGAAGATCAATAGCCCAAAGCAAATCGCTTTGAACCAAAACGCAATCGAGCTGGCGATCGCGGCTCCGGCGATACCCATTTCCGGGATCGGGCCCGCTCCGAAAATCAACATCAAGTCCATGACGACATTGATCAGTCCTGATAACAGACTGACCCACATGATCACTCGAGTGCGGTCGGTGCCACTGAAAAATCCGCTCAGTGCGTTTTCTAGTACCGCCCCGACGCCGCCGACCAGCAACCATCGCAGGTAAGTCGTCTCTGCCTCGATCAGCTCACTGGGTTGTTCGGTCAAGCGAAACAGATCAGGAGCGGCGTAGGCGACCCAGGCGAAAAACGGAATCGATAGCAGTGTCAACCAAACCGATTGCCAAAGGAATCGGCCAATCTTGCCTTCTTCACCCGCGCCAACGTATTGGCTGATAATCGCACCGGTCATTGACGCGATCCCGATCGGCAAACAAATGCTGACCCAGAAGAAATTGCCACCCGCCATCGACGCACTCATCGAGGCGCCGTCGTACCAAAGCAACAATGTGCGGTCGACGAACAACACCAGCGAAAAGGTGCCAGCGCTAACCATCAACGGCAACGCGATGGCAAGCAGTTCCGCGAAGATAAAGCGAAAGGAGTGTTCGGAAGGGTGTTTGCTGTGTTCGTTCAAAGAGGGAATCCGAAAAGGGGTCTGACCCTTTGGAAGCGAGTCGTTTTTGTTGAGCTCTTTGCCTCGCTGGAGAGGGTCAGACCCCTTTTCGGATACCCTCAAAAATACGTTGCAGTCCGTTGCTGCAGAATCTCTACGGTGTCAAAAACACCTGCAGTGCTCGACAACCGTGGGCGCCTAACACCAGCGACTGTTCAATGTCGGCCGTTTTGCTGGGGCCCGAGACAAACACACCAAACGGCGATTTCGGGGTTCCGATTCGAGCGTAACCTTCGTGCAGGTTATGAACCATTTGGCTGCGAGACACAACGATGGCTAAATACTGGGCGATAAATAACAACACACGGTGCGGCATCGTTGCCCCTT
>CAXBHV010001399.1:0-2437 GCA_963974855.1 uncultured Rhodopirellula sp.
AAGGAACTGGTCGAGGCGGCGGGCGGTCGGATCGAGGATGTCGCCAAGCTGAACTTGAAAGAGGTCAGTGCAAGGCTTAAAGGCCCGATCAACACCGTCGTTTACGTCGTTGTACGCCGAGACGACCAAGAGCTTTCCCTTTCGATTGACCGTTCGACGATCGAGTTGGAGTCGGTGATTGGGGACTATCGTGACGCCAAAAATGAGTGGGTGTACCGATTAGAGGACGATCCATCGATTGCCTACGTTCGGTTGACCAGTTTTGGCGAAAAGACCGATGGCGAACTGCGAGAGGTGTTGACCCAATTCAACAATGATTTCCGCGGTTTGGTGCTCGATTTACGTGGCAACAGCGGTGGATTGTTGTACGCCGCAGTTGACATCTGCGACATGTTTCTCGAGCGTGGACGTATCGTTTCCACGCGGATTCGTGGCGGCAAAGTCTACGATGAATTCGATGCCCAAGCCGGCACGTTGGTCAGCAACGACAAACCGGTCGCCGTTTTGATCGATGGAAATTCGGCAAGCGCCAGCGAGATTGTCGCGGCATGTTTGCAAGATCATCAGCGTGCTGTCGTGGTGGGAACACGGAGCTATGGAAAAGGTACCGTGCAAAACATATTGCCATTGCAATACGGACGCAGTGCGTTGCGATTGACCGTGGCGAGGTACTATCGCCCGAGTGGCAAGAATATTCATCGCGTCAAAGAGGCCAAACCAGAAGACGAGTGGGGGGTCCGTCCTAACGACGAGATGGAAGTCAGTCTGGATGAAACCACACTGGAAAAACTGAGTAAGCGTTGGCGCGAAGCGTCCTACCCAAGCTTGGCGGCCTCGTCGGCCCTGCAACTGCATGTCGACGAACAGGCTTTGGAGGACGAATCCTCGGAAAAGGAAGGGGGCGAAGGGGAAGAGTTGTCAGTCGGCGGATTGAGTCTCGATCCCGTATTGCGCCGGGCGGTGGAGGCGATTGATGCAGATCGAGCGATCGACAACGAGCAAAACATCAATGTCGTTCCCGCAGCCGCCTAATTTTTTAGTAATTTGCTTACCCGAGCGATAAAATGATTACAATCGGTGATGCCACTGTTTGGCCATACATGGCTCACAGATCGGCCTTTTCTTAAAACGTTAATCGTTTGCCGCTGCATGTCACGAAAGAAAACGTTTGCCGGAGCTCGATGCGATAACTAGAGTTTGTAGAACGTAAAAGCCTTTGCGAGCAAAATGTTCGGTAAATACCTCACGATTAGCACAAATCTCCACCCCTCCACACGGGGAGCACGCCCGATGAAAAAGACTCTACTTAGCGCGGTTCTGGTTGCCGCAGGCTCGTTTTGCCTGTTGGCCGATTCACCGTCGGCGAATGCCCAGAACGCGATCTTGTCCGAAATGTACGGGCGAGGAGTGCACTCCTACTATGCCGGCCGGTATGACGACGCAAGCAAATTCTTGACGATGGCCATCGAGAATGGCATCAAGGATCCTCGCGCCTACTACTTTCGCGGTTTGGTCGCAAACTCGCAAGGAAACCCCTACGAAGCCGAGGCCGATTGGCGTCAGGGTGCTGAATTGGAAGCTCGTGTCGGCGGCAATCCCTCGATCGGCCGCTCGTTGGCCCGTTTCCAAGGCCAAGATCGATTGAAATTGGAACAGCTTCGCCAGACCGCTCGCTTGGAATTGATGGCACAAGCAGCCAATCGCTCTGAGCAACGCTATGGCGAAATCGACAAGGCGGCAGCCGCAGCGGCTCCAGCAGCTAAATCGACTGCTACGCGAAACGCGGTCACGCCACCGCCAATTCCACCCACTGCCGAAAACCCATTCGCCGACGACATGGAATTTGCCACTGGTGATCCGCAGCTCGAATCCAGCGATGCCTTCGCGGGTGCTGACAAAGGCGATGCCGCGTCTCCTGCTGCGATGGATGCTCCTGCAGACGGTGGTGACGGAGGCAACATCTTCGATACCGGAGGTGCCGCACCTGCCGACGATCCGTTTGGCGGAGGAGCGGCGATGGACGACCCGTTCGGCGGAGCAGGCTTCTAGAAAGCCGCGAATTAGTTTTATCCCCGTCTTACGAAATGGGGATCACAGTCATCGTCATTCGTCGCCAAAAACATGGACGATCCTGAACGCGATTATCGGGCTCGATTTGTATTCGATGTGTTAAGACGCAGCGGGCAATCCGAGTTCGATCGTCTGATTGACTTTGGCTGTGGCGATGGCAGCGTGATGAAAGCGTTGAGGGTGCTCGTCAACGCGAAGCAAGCATTCGGGGTGGACGTCAATGCACCCGTTGACGAAGAAACCGAGCCACACGCTGAAGTGGATTCGGTCCGTTACTGCAGAACCAATCTGTTGCAGTTCCAGCCAGCCGAACGGTTTGACTTGGTGATTTCAAACCAGGTTTTTGAGCATATCTATGAGCCCTGGC
>CAXBHV010001400.1:0-2435 GCA_963974855.1 uncultured Rhodopirellula sp.
CCCAACCATGCCGTGGTAGAGCCCGTCGCCCTTGTGCCCAGGAATCGCACGGACGTAGTTGTAAATTCCGCTAGCGAGCAACAACAGAATCCCAAAATGGACGAACCGTTTCCAGCGTCCCAAAACCGCCACGCCTAGCGATGCGCGCGACGGTTCCTCAATCTTCATCGAGGAGGGGAGCAGCACAAACAACAAAAACATCGTACCGCCGACCATCGTAATTGCGGTGCCCACATGGGCAAACCGCGACAGCACATCAAGAAAAAACATAAGCCCTGCGTTCCAAAATGGTTGTGATCGTATTGAATGCGATTAGACGTGATGCCATTGTGTTCACCAAGCCCCATGCAAATTTGCTCTCGCACTCGCTTCGCTATTTTGTTCGGGCTGCGATGCAGGATGGACGGCGGAACGCCTCCGTCGCTCAATACGCCCCCCCCTACAACCGTTACAATATAGCAACGGCTCACAGACGGCGTGACCTCCCCAATTCACACGATGTCACGCAAGTTTGTTGAATTTGCGGGCGGCAAAACCGCCTGGGTCGTTTTCGTGAACTAGCCTCGGATTTTGCAATGCGACACGGATGACGACGCAATCCGGTCGTCTCAGATTAGGCGGCATTGTTAAATAAGCACCGTAAAATAAGCACCGCGATTAGGCATTGTGTTGAACGCTCCTTCCACCAGCAACATTCATCGGCGCTCGAAGCTTCAGGATGACGATCGTGCCAACAGTGACCCAAAGTCGCTGTTGACGTCGATCGCAAAACGCTGCTCCGACCGCAATGAATTCATTCGCCAACTCGCTCAGCACCTGCAAAATGAATTTGCGGTTGGGATCGTCGCCATCGTTGCACTCGATCACGAGCACCCGATGATGCTTGTTGCGGATGAGGAACTCGGAAGCCAAATCCATCGCGGTTCGATCCGCCAGAACTTGGAAATGGCCACCTCGACGCCGATCGCAAGCGAAATCGCGTTGATCGATCCGTCCGCCACGCCCCCACCCAGTTTAAGCGAATCCGCGCCAAAGGATGCTTCCTCCGCCACCGAAACCGATCCGAACGACACATCGTTTTCGGTCCGCGGTTTTCGGGTTGAATTAATGTCCGCGCCTCACCGGCTTGCCGTCTTGCTCGTCAATCGAATCAGCAATCGCCCCACAGCTGCGGAACAACTCGAAACCCTTCGCCGATTGAATTCCTACGTTCAATCCGTCGGCGAAATCGATGCGAACGGAAACACATGGTCCGGTTCTTCCGATACCGTGACCGCCAAGGAATCAGCTAGCCCGTCGATCGCGAATTCAAACAAAGCGTCAGCCATAAGAACTACAGATCGCGGCGGCGGCGAATCGGCGACGCCCCGAGGAACTTTATTGCAGCTGCATCGCAGTCTATCGGTCCACCGAACCGCTTATTCCATTGCCAACGAAACACGACGTCTGATGGGTTGCGACCGCGTCGTCGTGCTCACTCGTCGTGGCAAACGGTTCAAAGTCACGTCCGTCAGCGGGGTTGCCGTCGTCGACAAACGCAGCAACTCGACTCGCTGTATCGAACGATTGGTCGAGCGGGCTGTCGTCTTGTCAGGCCCGGTGATGCTTCCACAATCGGAAATGTTGCCACCGCAAATCCAGGCTCCACTGGATGAATACCTTGATCAGTGCGGAACGACCTCAGTAGCCCTGTTGCCGTTGCGAATCACAGACGAGGATTCCGATGACGCTTCGTCCGACGATCTCATCAACGATCCCTTCCAAAATAGCGGCGAGCTCGTCGGCGTCTTGTTGGCGGAATACTACAGCGGTGAAGGACCAAGCGACATCACCCCAGTGATGCAAATCGTGGTGAGCGAGTCCGCCGTGGCGCTACACAATGCGATGGAACACGAGAGCATTTTTGCGTTAACGATTTGGAAATCGATTGGGCGACTCAAACGTACTGGGAAATGGGTCTGGTTAGCAGCGGCAGTGGCTTCGATCGTCCTATTTGCCATCGCATCAATGGTCATTCCTGTAGATCATTATGTGATCGCCACAGGTTCGCTCGAACCGACTCAGCGCCGCCAAGTCTTTGCATCAGTCGATGGTGTTGTCAAAACGCTGCATGTCGTCGATGGTCAATCAGTGACAGCGAACTTGCCCCTGTTGGAGCTTGAAAACGCGGATCTACAGCGGAACAGCGAAACCATCTCGGGCCAAATCCAAACCACGCTCCAGCGTCTGGCGTCGATCAAAGCGGTTCGACTCAGTGGCGACGCCAAACAAAATCCGTCGGACCGCATGGCGGTTGAACAGCAACAGCTTGACACCGAACTGGCTAACCTGCGTGCACAACAAGCCATCCTTGAATCCCAGCAAGAGGATTTGATCGTAAAAAGTCCGATTGATGGAACGGTGGTCGGATGGCAATTGGAGCAACGTCTTTCTCG
>CAXBHV010001401.1:0-2432 GCA_963974855.1 uncultured Rhodopirellula sp.
TGCCGATGACAGGCTGGAAGCCTATCCCACCACTCTACTTCAATGTTGGTTCGCCTTGCAGGTAGCCGAGCGACGCCAAGAACCGATCCATTGCAGCGACGGTTGCTTGATAGTTTTCGGAATTCCCAACGTTGAAGAAACCGTGTCCCTGGTCCTCGTACAGATGTAAGTCACAGCGTCGACCACTGGCTTCCATGTTTTTCTTGAATCGTTCAGCCGTTTCGACAGGAATCAGCTTGTCGTTGGTGCCGAGAAACACGATCGTGGGAGGGGTCGTGGCACTGATATTGTGCGCCGGTGAGATGTCTTGCCAGTACTCTTTCACCTTGGCATGTGGACCAGCCGCCGACGGGGCCGTTGTCAAACACGGGGTTAAACAAGACCAACGCGTCGGGAACACAGCTAACGCTGGTGTCTTCGCCTTCTTCGTTGAACGCTTTGGTGGTCGCGGTGGCTGCGGCGACGTGGCCGCCGGCGGATCCACCGCCCGCGATCACTTTGTTGGGATCGATCCCCAATTCACTGGCGTGCTGGCGGACCCAACGGATGGCCGACTTGCCGTCTTTGACGCATTCCTGCGGAGTGGTCTTGTGTTTGCTTTTGATCCGATACTCCGCGGCGATTGCCACGATGCCACGCGAGGCCAGGTACTCGCAATGGGGATAAAATTGACTTGGACTGCCGCTGACCCAACCGCCGCCAAAGAAGAACACTGCCACAGGGCGTGCGTCGGTTGTTTTGTGGTCGGCTGGGTTGAAGACGTGCAGTTTCAGTTCCGTCTCGCCAACCGTCTTGTAGACGATTTGCTTGTCAGGCGAGAAACCTTTGGTTTCAAGTGCGAGTGCAGGGGAAATAGAAACTGAAAGAGACAGCACGGTGAAAATGTGTACAAGCGTTTTCATGGTGAGATTTTGTCGCGTTGAGGAGTGAACTTGAGCTGGTTAGTGTAGTCAATCTTGACGTGTCTCGCGCCGTCATTGATCACGACGCGAGACTTCGCCAACTCATTTTCACCAACAAACGCAATCGTCTCGTCCTAAAGTTTCGACTTCAAATACTTGCTTCGCTCATTCGCAAATTTTTTCAAAGACATCGGCTCGGTTGACCCTTCCTTTGAATCTGCGTCGGATCGCGTCGCTGTGAGGAACGCTTCGGTCGAATCGAGTTTGCGTGTGTCCGTTTTGACAACGGGGGCAATCAAGTCGCGGTATCCGTTGACCACGGGGCCGAGGGTTGACCAATCGAGTGACTCGTTGGCAATCTGCCCGACATATTCCATGTAACGCGCTCGCAATTCAGGAACGGCCAGCAATCGACTTCTTAGTGGCATGCGTTCACTGTCGAGTCCAATCAACGGATCCAAGTCGACACCGCCGTGTCCTGGTCCACCAGGTCCGCCCGGCCCACCGGGGCCTCGACGTCCTTCGCGTCCGCGTCCTCCAGGGCCACCGGGGCCAGCGAAAAAGTCTTCAAATCCTGGCGGTGGTCGGAAACCACCGGGGCCTTGCCCTTCAGGTCTTGCGTCTTGCCCTTCAGGCCCAGGGCCACGTCTGCCCGCTTCGCCGCCGTCAGGACCTCTGCCCCCAGGCCGTCCCTGTTCGCCTGGCCCACCCGGCCCGCGTCCATGTCCCGACAAGGCAAACGCTTCGTTCATATCGTGTGGGACGAGATGGAACTTTCCGTCAGCGTCGAGAAAAATGCTGTAGTCACTTGCACGCGTCCAGTAGCCGTCGCCATTGACCAGCGCGACGTCCAAGGCCAAGAACTTCAACACACCATCGATATCGAGAATCGGTTCCAAGGCAGACTGCAATTGATCCAGCGGTGTTTCGTTCAGCGTTTGGCACAGCTGAACCAATGCCGTCCAGGCCTTTTTGCCATCGTTGGACTTCATCTCGAAGCGAGACTTGTACTCTTGGAGATCGGTACCGAGATAGCGGAGGCCACCATCGGCGCCGGGATTCCCGCTGACTTTCCAGCGAGTGCCTTTGGAGCCACCAAAGTTTTCTTCCAGAAATATCTTGTCGAACTGTTGCGTGCTGACGTACATCCCCCAGCTTTCACCGTTGATCACAACGTGAACAAAATTGGCTTTGGGCGCGGGGATGTATTGGCGTGCAATATGTGAATAGACCACCGAGCTCATCATCGAAGGATCGCCGTGACAGTTAAGCAGGTTCAACGTTTTGTGTCCGTAAAGCCGTTGATCTTCATCTGCCATATCCAGCGAGACACGTGCCCGTAAGACGACATCCCACGAAAATGCACCCCGACGTTAGGATAGACTTTTCCGTCGACCTGCAACTGAGCAGCCACATCGACATCGGTTCCATGAAAATCCTCGAGTTCCGATTCCCAGTCTTCGTTTTCAAATTCTAAGAATACCGTTCGCAGGACGCTGGTGTCGTAGAGCGGTTTATCTGGGTAATTCG
>CAXBHV010001402.1:0-2432 GCA_963974855.1 uncultured Rhodopirellula sp.
CACCAAGACATGCTCGTGTTGAACGATCAAGAAGTCGTCTTAGCCCAAGGCGAGAGTCGCGTTGAACAGCTTGAGAGCGAGTATTTGGCAAATCTGGAACGTCGTGAGCAGTCAAGAATCGATGAGGCGATGCAACTCGATAAAATCTCGAACGTTAGCGTGATGCAAGCTCCTACTTTGATGTCGTTTCCTGTTGCACCGAAAAAGAAACTCGCATTGGCAGCCGGTTTCATGTTGTCGCTAATGGCAAGCTGCGGATTGGCGCTGCTGATCGAATACTTCCGCGACCCTGTGACCAAACACGATCCATCACCTGCGGCAGATTGGCGACGGGAAACGTTTTCTCCCGTACCGAAGCCTGAATTCCTGAGTCGCCAAAAAGGCTAGCGAAGCTCGCGGAAATACATGCCGATTGTGAATGATTCGTCGAGTAAGTCGGTTTCATCAGTCCATGACTGAGCAATGTTTAATGCGACGAGGGCGGTGCAAGCCGCACGTCGTGAAGCGAACATATTTCCTCATTGCCGCGGTCGGTTCTGACAACGACCGCAGCACAATCGACAGGAAACTCAAATTTCGCTTAAAAAGTCGACTCACATAAAGACGGTCCAACTCGGAGGCAGGGAATGTGAGGGGGGATCAAAAGGCAAAAGTCTTTTGCGTGTATACAACGATGCAGGTATGAGGTTCGATTGTACTTCTGAAACACCGCAGAAATTACAGCCTAGATTTCAATTTCGATGCGCCCGATCTGACGAGTACGTTATTGAGGTTGTGACATAACTGAACATGCTGGCACGTGTTTTTGTTTTGCCTCATCGTTTCAGCGACATATCCTCTTCTGAGAAAAAAATACCCTTGCTAAACAACTCTGTGTCCCCCAAAATGAACCAGGGGCGTGTGGTCAATTCGGGTGGCCGCCAACAAGGGCGAACTTCTCTACACTGAGATTTTTGTGATGCAATGGCAGGTTCAATCGGTCGATCAAATTGGGGCGGATCAATTTTCTCAATGGTGGGAATTGTTGGAAAGTACACCCGCATTTGAGAGCCCCTACTTCACACCTACGTTTGTGCAGACAGTCGCTCGCGTGCTGCCGAATTTGGAGGTTGCGTTTCTCGTCGACGACCAACGTCTAAATGCAGTCTTTGCTTTCGAACGTCTCCAAGGCAATGTCGCCGGTGCCGTGGGTCGGACTTTGGCGGACTATCAAGGGATCATCTATCGCGAAGGTACATCGATTGATCCTGAGGAAATGCTGCGTGCCGCGAAGTTGGTTCGCTGGAAATTCGATCACATGTTCCCAGTTGTGCAACCCCTTGCATCGAAGTGCTGGGTCGTTTGGTCATCGCCACAAATGGATCTATCACAGGGCGGCAAAGCGTATACCGATCAGGTTTATGGTCGCAGTGGCAATTTAAAGAAAACCGTACGAACGTGTCAGAACCGCATGAAGAAGTCGTTTGGCGAATTGACCGTCGGCAATCGACAATGCAGCTGCGAATTGCTTGAGCAGCTATTGCAATGGAAATGCCAACAGTACGAATCCCAGCACCGCAAACATCCTTTTCGGGAACCCTGGGTCCGCGAGTTACTGAAGATTTGGACGCAAGAAACAGACAATCGCTTTCGTGGGGAAATCGTCTATTTGATGGCGGCCGGAAAACCGATCGCACTAAATTTTTGTCTGCGTTCTAAAACGGTTTCGCACTTCTTGATTAACACTTACGACATTGAATGTGCACGTTACTCCCCTGGCCTCGTCGCGATGCTGATGGCCGCAGAGCAAGGAGTCTATGGAGACGTGCTGCGAGTTGATTTCGGAAAAGGACTCGAAAGTTATAAGAATCGATTGGCGACGACCGAGTCGATGGTGGGTGAAGGCTGCGTTGACCTGAATCGCACACGGTTAGCGCTGGATAGGACGCTACAGCAATCGCGTTATTCCTTTCTGCGTTCGCAGTGGGCCGATCCCGTTCGTTCGCTCGCTCGCCTAGCTGCCGCGAAAGTCCCAGCGGTCCGCAACCTGCTACATATGCGTTAGGATCGACAAATCGATATTGGGTGCATTCAGTCGTGGGGAAACAAGGCTGCACTGATGAACTGCGCTGCACTGATGAACTGCCGATGCTAGTCCAATGCCATCGACTTTGCCCGCAGTCGGACGGATCGCGTCTTGCCGCTACCCAAAAAAAATGGCGTTAGCCGCGGTTACTACAACCCGCTGTTTTCGCGGGCTCGACGATAGATTTCCATCAACGTGTCGTAACAGACTTCGGCGGTGTGGTTATCTTCATACCGTTGACGTGCTGCCAACCGCATTCGCTGCCATCCATCCGGCCTCTGAGACTCTTCGGAGATACAACGAGCGAGTGCTTCGGGATTGGCAGGGTCGAACAAAATCCCAGACTTCTCGTGCTCGATCAATTCTG
>CAXBHV010001403.1:0-2431 GCA_963974855.1 uncultured Rhodopirellula sp.
TCTACCCTTTTGTCGAGTGCAAAATTTGACGCTTGGGAACGCCAATGCAGTTTGGTATGATCTTGGTGACGGCTTCGTAATCGGAGGCAGGAGTACCAAGAGGACGAAGGGCCTTCAGTTGTTTCTGTGCCGTGCCGCCACAAGTCCATAATTCGAGAATAGTTCAATGCTCAAACAGCAAAAAAAATTGATCCTGGACGAGGCCCAGCGGGAATCGATGCGGCGTGCTGGTCGCGTTAACGCCCGTTTGATGGACTTCATTCGTCCTCATGTCGTCGCCGGCGTCACAACCCAGAGCATCGACGATCTTGTGGCCCAGTGGACGCGAGACCACGGACACACCCCCGCGACACTCGGCTATCAGAACTATCCGAAAAGTTGCTGTATCAGTGTCAACGAGGTGATTTGCCACGGTATTCCTGGACCCTACGAACTTCAACCGGGCGATATCGTTAATGTCGATATCACCACGATTGTCGACGGTTGGCATGGCGACCAAAGCGAAACGTTCCTGATTGATGAAGTCAGCGAAGAACGCCGCAGCGTGACCCAGTGTGCGTTTGACTGTCTGTACTTGGCGATCGAAGCCCTGACGCCAGGTTGCCGCGTCAGCGAAATTGGCGAGACGATTGTGCCTGAGGCACATCAACGTGGATTCACCGTCGTGCGCGAGTATGTCGGGCACGGACTCGGTCGCCAGTTCCATCTTGATCCCTCGATCCCTCACTATCCGAATCGCGAGAGCCGCAGCGACCGACTCTTTCCCGGTATGTGCTTCACCGTCGAACCGATGATCAACGCGGGCACTCGCTACACCCGCTGCGACAAACAAGATGGCTGGACCGTGCGGACCAAAGATGGCATGGCGTCGGCTCAGTTTGAACACACGCTGTTGATGACCGAAGAAGGACCCGAGATTCTGACGCTGACCGAAAATGGTCCGCGCCGTGGTCACGAATTCTAGTCAAGCACGTGTGGCGGCTATCATGTCCGTCGCCATCATGCCAGGGCTGGGTCTGGCCCTGGACTGCTAAGACTTTGGTGTTGTCGTGATTTTTGGTTGCGCTGGTTTTCTTCCGGCCTTTACCGCAGTTACCTCTCGCCCAACGAAGTTGGTGCAGAGATGGCAGAAAAATTGCACGTCGAAAAATCAAAACAACCCCAAAGTATCAGCGTTTAGCCCCTCCATCCGCCCCTCACTTTGTGGGCGATGAATAGAGACCCCCTCCGCTGATGACGCCATGCCGTCAGCTTTGCAACCGAAGCACTCGCTCCGATGCGTTCTAGCGTCACCATGAGCATGCTAAAGGGGGACGCAGCAGGTCCCAGACAGAACAGATGGCTGCCATTGACGTGACAAATGCTGCGTAAAAGGCGAGCGTCCCTGCCCTTTTTGTCAGCAAAGATTTGACGTGCTGCGCACCGCGCGAGGGGAGTGCAACCTTAACTTACGCCGAAGGAGACTTCTAACGCCCAAGCAAAACGACATGTTGCATTGGTGTGCCAGTTGCTATTAGCTGCTCTTTGTCACATGCGTGGTGTTCGATGGATTTCACCTGATAACCCCACTCGATTGGCGACATCTTCATGGACCTCGCCAACACGATCGGCCGATAAGAGCCGATGCAAACGACATCGAATCGTGTCGAAAAACCTCGACGCTCGATCAACGAATACAGATAAGGAAGACCAACATGGTAATGAATACAAGCACGAAGGCGGACACCGCTACCTTACGAATCGATAATGCAGAAGAACTCAGCTGGAAGATGCTAGACAACAATATTTCTGATGCGGATCTTCAACGACTCGAGCACCTGTTAGAAAACGATGCCGATTGCCGGCAACGCTATCTGGATTGCGTGAAACTGCATGGCGAACTCAACGCCTTTTTTAACTCCGCTTCCCAAGAGCCAGAATCGAGCCGGTGTGGCCCCTCACTCGGAATGCTGTCCCACGGCTTGTCGGCCTCGGACCCCACCAGTCTCCACCGATAGCGATTGCAATGGAAGCATGAATTCGCTTTTCCCGTTAATGCCAATCGATGCGTCCAACCTGTTCGTAAACTCGTCTGCGGGGGGCCGTCAACAGGCCCCTCCCTCCGCCAACAAACGACTTCTTCTCTAACCGCCATGGGACGCTTCGCTCGCACGATGAAACCTGATGTCTGCTGCGGGACAGAACACTGGGGGCGGCAGTCGTGTTGATTCCTCCCGCAGTTTGAGAGTGAGTTCGCTTTCCGTTCGTCCTGCTCAATTAGCCCTGCTCAATCAATTAGCCCGACTCAATCGAGCACATCTGCAAGCCAAAGCATGCTCGCTAGCCCCAGTTCAGCGCCGAAACCCTGGCTAGCGGGCTGTCGATTGATTCGAAATGCAACTCGCAGTTGTGAGCCGTGGGCCGTAAGGCACCGGGTAATGCGTGGGACCCG
>CAXBHV010001404.1:0-2426 GCA_963974855.1 uncultured Rhodopirellula sp.
CGGTCGTCAAACTGTTGGGACACTAACGAATTAGCACGGCCGTAATAATTTAGATCCTCGCACATTTTGTGACTTTGGTGCCAAGCTTCGCGAAATTTTGGCGGTGCATCCAACTTCCATCGAATCGACGTAAAGTAATCTTCGCCATCATTTTTTTGAAACGTCAGATTGGTGCGTGGCACATCAATCCCACGCTCGACCAGCGGCCCCCAACCGTTTTCGCCATGGACATCATGGTGAACGTCGACGTACAGGTCGGCGTCCAACAATGCGGATTCGTCAGGGACACTTATCCAAACGCCGCTGTATTTTTCCGAGTCGCCTTGGCGATAGGCGTGTAGCGTGTCGGGGAAATAACGCTCGGCTCGGTGAGCGTCGTTCTGTTTGCGAAGTTCATCTGCGGTGACGTCGACGCAATACCGAGACTTGGCACCATCACGCAATGTCAACAACGCCCAGAAACGCTCCGTTCCTATTTGATAGGGTGCCAATTCCGCAATCCGGTAACCCGCTTCGGCAAGTTCGTGGATGAGGGGCTGAATATCGGCCTCGGCAACCTTGTGTAGAGCGACCGCGTGCGATCCGATTGCCGCTTCGCATGGACGGAGTCGCTCGTGCAGCGCAGTGCCCAAATCTCGAGTCACAAGACCTGGTACCGCATCGCGTTTTCCGGCGCACCACCACGGTGAACCCCATGGTCGAGCGGCATCAATTAAAGGGGGGCTCTCGGTCACTTCGGTCCGCCATCGTGCCTCGACAGCTTGACGCCCCTGATCGCCATATTTAGCGATCGCGTCGGTGTAGGCGACCACTTCGGAGGGAAACGCGTGGGGTAAATGAGCGACGAGCCTGGGCAGATCGTCTGCCGCAAACGCCACCAGTAAATTAGCCGCATTAATCGATTCGTGTTCCCGCGTTTTGTCATCCAAGTGCGCATCCAATAACGGCACCAGTTCACGGCCAATCGGTTTGAAGGCGTCACCCCAACGCTGAATCCACAACGGATTCTCCGTTAAAAGTAGCTTCATCAACCGAGTCAAATTGACCTTGTTCCGCAATTGATCTTTTCGTGACGGATCATTCACGAGCATACACGCAGTGCGAATCAATTTGTCTCGCGACGCGAGCTGCGTGTTCCAAATGTTGGTAAACGTCTTGTCGCCAATGGATGTTTTATGGATGAACTTCTGAGCGATCGTGACCACCTCGTCCACCGGAGCCTCGAGCACATAGTTGGCGATCAGTTCGGAGGCTTTGGGGTTGGAGTCGGCGAGCACGAGCGCAGCGCGAACGCGGTCCGATATCATCGCATCTTCGTCATCGATTAGACGAGTGGCTTCTTCTGTCACGAAAACCGAATCGTGCAGCGAGGTCGCCAATAACACCGCGTCGTTCATTTTGGCATCCAACAACCGCTCGATCGCCATTTGGCTTGCGTTGACCTCGTTGCGGTGTTGCAACCAGCGGTAGCCCGAGAACACGCTTGTCAACAGCATCATGATGGCGAACGACCACAACGCTGCGTTTGTGAGGTGCCGTTTTTTTGCCGCTTTCATCATGTTTCGCTGTGAGGAATTGCAGAGGTGCAAGTCGGTGTAGCGGCGAATCGCCAAGTATTCGCCAAGCGTCGGCAGCGATTGTGGCAACGGACGAACACGATACAGATCCGAAAACTCTTCCAATCGCAGACGAGCTTTGCCCTGTTTGGTTGAACGGTTTCGATACTCGATCCATTGCCGGATCGGTGCGATTAGAAAGTCATGAGTCAATTGGTATCCGCCGGACTTGTTTTCGGGATTACCCGATCCTGCGGAACCACCTGGGGCGCTGGCACTGCTGGAGTCATTCGTACTTTGCAGGTCGCTGCTTAGGCTATCCGTTGCAACGCGATCGGTGGGCGTGATCAGATGCATTTCGCGATCCAAAATCGCCAGCAGTTCTCGGAACGCACTTTTCTCGCGGTACGATGCAGCTTGCGCAAGTTCTTCTTTGGTACGAACCGAGCCTTTGATCCGCGAGCTGGCTTCGGGCAGTAGAGCACGCAGCACGCGATGGGCTCCTTCGGCATGAATCCGAGTACGTCGTCGAGCTAGCTCGCTATCAAACGTTTCGTCCAGGAAACGCATTCCCAGCCCTACCCCGCCGTCGTCAAATAAGCCTTCGGGATAATCCCAAGATCGGTTTTTCAACATCTCGGTCAACAACGCCAATTGCACACAGATCACTCGTCCGCCGGCGGCCAAATATTGCACTGCCTGGTCCAGGAACTGGTTTTGACTGGCCGACAATCGCTCGAGTTGCTCGGGCAGTTTGTGGTAAGCGGCGCCGAACAACGCCAGCACGTTACGTGCATGCGACTCGTCGAACAGATCCACGGCGGTCGCGTTGACGTTTTCGGCAATCGTGTAGTCAAGGGCTTGCATCAA
>CAXBHV010001405.1:0-2424 GCA_963974855.1 uncultured Rhodopirellula sp.
TGTGACGACGACTTGGCCGACGTGTGGCGGCGGGTTGTCTACTGTCTGTTCTCCTCCCGTCGCTTGGCAACTCGACTTACCTGAACGGATATTCATGGTAGCTGACAGTTGTCTCCGCTGCTGAGGGAAGATCGACGGGAGGATCTAAAGAAAAGGAAAGGCTTGCTACTCCGCCAGACGTAAACAGTCCTTGAAGCTTGTGTTGGTTGTTTTTGTATCTGTGATCAGCGTCTGGGTTACAATCAGCCGTGATTGAACTGTTCGTTCGATCGACAGCATCCACGCCCAAAGCCAACGCTGTGAAGCATTTTCTCTCATAGGATTTGTGCTAATTTAGCGTAGCGGAAGTCGTCAAGACTTTCGTCCCATGGTGTATGCTCCCCGAAACTCTTGACGAGTTCCGCTACGAAATGCTTTACAGCGTTGCCCCAAAGCGGTTGCGTCGAAACGTTGATCCCAATCATGCAAAGGTACAACATGAACAAACCATTGCTCTACGCCATCTTGTTTTGTTCCATCACCGTAAATCTCGTTGCCGACGATGCGGTAGCGACGAAGGCGGCGGCGGCCGGTCCACCAACAGTCCAGCAGCGTTATCTCGTAACGCTTGTTGAGTACCATTTGGAGGACATCCTCTCACCATCGCTGAGCGAAAGTGAGATCATTGCGTTGATTGAGAAGCAGAATGCGGAAGCGGTTGAAACAATTCGGCTCTCTGCACTGGAGGGCGTCGAAAGCATGGCCCAGTTTGGGCGACGCGTCACAGCGACAACCGGAACCATGACGGTCCGTGGTATTACTGAGCGACGAACGGAAGCAATCCAAGTCGGCTCGATTATTCGGTTGACTGCCATTGCGAAAGATCACGGTGTCGAAGTCAAGATTGACTTTGAAGCTTCACGACTCGCAGGTAAAGGTGACGACGATTCGCCGCCAGACATCAGTACGTCTAATATCTCGACGTCACTGATTGTTGTTCCAGGAAAGTGGGCGTTGCTGGGGGCCACTTCGTCCGGTGAGTCATCCTACGTTCTGCTCTCGGTTGCCAACGTACAGTAATATCGCGAGGGACGATCGAAATTGTTTGCCATCGATCAAAACGCCTTGATGAATACAAGATCACGGTTTTGTGATATCGATCTTTGAAATTGAAAAATTACCTGCACAATGAATACCCAAACACGTTTCTGGCGTCACGGTCGCAGTCAATGGATGGTCCTTCCGCTGTTGATCGTCTGCATGTGGTCTCCGCCAGCGGTTGCGCAGCAGGCGGGGTTTCCGTTTGTGCTGCCGAAGCAAAAGCCCGATCGGCAGCTGAGTGCGGCGATGCAGCGAAACTACATGGCTTATCCCGCGCCGCGTCCGGAAGACAACGAACTGTACTCACAATTCAAATACACGCGGTTGGAGGGTCTCGACTATCACGATGGCGACGGGACCGTTTCGCGTCGTGATCCTTCGAAAGTGATTTTAGTCGACGGCAGCTATTACGTCTGGTACACCAAACGCCACACGCCGACATCGCCTCAGGGAGCGGAAGCAGCGACCGATACGATTCCATCGGCCGACTGGGATCTGGCGGACGTTTGGTATGCCACCAGTCAAGATGGTTTCACTTGGCAAGAACGCGGCGTTGCGGTCGCCCGGCCAGCCAAGCCGCAAGTGGGTTGGCGATCGGTGTGCACACCCGATATTTTGGTTTGGAATGACAAGTACTATCTGTACTACCAGGCATTCAAAGAACCCAGCGGAATGCGGGGGGATGATTGCCCCGTTCGTGTCTCGCGTGCAGATTCGCCCGAAGGACCTTGGACGCCGCACGATCAAATCGTGATTCCCAACGGCGGCGAAGGCGAGTGGGATCAATACTCGATCCACGATCCGTACCCGTTGGTTCACAACGGCAAGATCTATCTATACTACAAATCCGACTTTGATGGCGATCCGTCACTGGTTCGGATGCAGGGGCTTGCCATCGCCGACAATCCGCTGGGGCCGTTTTCCAAGCACCCGCTTAACCCTGTCATCAACTCGGGGCACGAAACGACGTTGTTTCCATTCCGTGAAGGGATTGCGGCCTTCGTGACTCGCGATGGGAATGAACATAGCACGGTGCAGTATGCCAAGGACGGAGTCAACTTCGAAATCGCTTCGATTGCGTATTTGATGCCCGATGCGGCGGGGCCATACATCGCGGATGCTTTTACCGACACCGAGAATGGGCGAGGCATCACATGGGGACTTTCGCACTTTACCAACGCAACCACGTGGGACCACAATCATGCGATCTTGGCAAGATTCGATTGCGACCTCAGCCTTGACGTCCACGACCCTCAGATGAAACGAACTGGTTTACATTTGGGACCCGAAGTGCACTTCATGCAACATCTCGATAAATCGCAAAGATTACGCATCGAGCAAGCT
>CAXBHV010001406.1:0-2422 GCA_963974855.1 uncultured Rhodopirellula sp.
ATGCAGCACCTAACAACTATCAAAAAGTTGTCTCACTATCGTTGACACATTCCGTGCACCGGTATTCTGCACCTCTCCACCAACTTCGGAGATTGTTGAAGTCGTCTATTTCAAATGCCTGTCATGATGCCCACTCTCACCGCGACAGGGTCGCTGTAGCAAGTCACCTCTCCCGGCGAAGCTGGGAGAGGTCGAACGGGCCCTTTAGGCCTCGTTCGGGTGAGGGCCGATCTCTCAACATGGCGTGCAGTGGACTCGACTTGCGCGGTCGCACCCTCACCCGAGCAACGCCTTAAGGGCGTGCTCGACCTCTACCCCGACTTCGTCGGTGGAGAGGTGCCAGCTTACAATCGAACCGTCCGGCAATGTCTTTTAAACCCGGCGATCCGATCTCGGGACCAAAACTTTGATCACCCTGCTGTCCAGCCGCCGTCAACCGTCACCATACTACCGGTGACATAACTCGATGAGGGACTAGCGAGAAACAACGCGGCACCTTGAATCTCACTCAGCTCGCCCCAACGCTTCAGTGCGGTTGCGCCAACGATGAATTGCTTGGCTTCCTCGGTCTCCGCGATCGGTACATTCATTGGCGTCAAGAATGGACCGGGACAGATTGCGTTGACTGTGATCTTGTCCAACGCTAACTCCAATCCGAGCGCCCGCGTCATTTGGACCACTGCCCCTTTACTGGTTGCGTAGGGCGTTCGATTGGCCAAGCCAACCAGCCCCAAAGTGCTGGCCATGTTGATGATCCGACCGTACTGCTTTTGTTTCATCACCGCCGATACATGTTTGCAACACAACCACATTGCATCAACATTGATACTTTGGACTTTGCGAAAGTCCTCGAGCGATAGTTCTTCAATGGGGCCTCGGATATTGATCCCCGCGTTATTAATAAGAATGTCGATGCGACCAAATTCGCCGACGCAGCGCCGCGTCAATGCTTTGACTTGGTCTTCATCAGAAACATCCGCGGCCATCCCGATTGCTTTGATGGGATATTCGTCGGCGATCGCTGCGGCGGCATCCTTGGCTTCGTTTTCATTGCGACTAACGAGCAGCAGGTGGGCTCCCGCGGACGCCAGTCCTGCCGCCATCACCTCACCGAGTCCTTTGGATCCACCGGTGACGATGGCGACTTGGTTGTCTAGTCTGAATTGCGAAATGCCGGGCCAGCGAGTCATAAGTCGTCCCATTGAAGTGAGTGAACTGAAAACACTGACGCGAGGCTGTGGATTCTATTTTCGCACAGTTGCTCAGTTCCCGCCGAACGGAATTTTGCCTGTCGCGATAGCCGATGCCAACAATACCCCTAGCACTTGATCAAACTCGGCTTGCGTCTCGGCTTGCCCTAGTCGACGCAGGGCTTGCCCTGCAAACCCTTCGACGAAACCAACAAGCTGGTGTGTTTGTAGAGAAAGTGGTTCGCTGTTGAGCTTTTTCAAGCTGTCAGTAAACTCCTCCCGCACGGTACCAATTGCTGGATCACGCCCTTCCATCGCATCAAGCATCTTCGTCATTACCCAGTAACCTTGCGAACGCTTCATCGAAATCACATGGCTTGGTGCATCTGGGTTTGTGAGTGTTCCAGCGGATTCGGAGGCCTGCTTTGCATAATAAGTATAGAAGAAGGTGGGTGCCGGAATGGATTCGGGCAAGCCGCTCAAAAATCGATTTGCATGCCGCAAAACGATTTGGCCGTGTTGGTCTGTGAACTTCAGTAGCGAGAGCGTTCCGAGCTGGTTTCGTTGCTGGACGATGTTTCTGATCGCCTCTACCAGCATTACAAAGTCGTCGTAGTATTCGGTTAAATGTCGTTTTTCATCGGGCTTCATTGATTTCCCAATGGCTGATCCGAGCACAAATTCACGTTGATTCTTGAGAACAGAATGGAGATCGGTGAGAAGTTGATCGAGACTACTCAATGGAGCATCGTAGTGCTCGATCAATTGAACAAGCTCTTGCTGAACCACTCTGTCTTGCGTGAGTTGTTGCACCTCCCATGGCAAGAGTTGCCAGAGAACGTTGACATTGCCTGCTTGCATTTGCTGGCTAACGAAATCCATCGCGGTCTTGAGATCGGAATCGAGCGGGTAGCCAGGGATAATTAGTTCGCCCTCGTCATGAAGCGTGGTTGCTTGCTCGCTCAATGGCTTGGTCGCTGGTCGCATCTGCTCAAACAGAAGTTTTGCATTGCGTTTTGATTCATCCGACAATCGCGAAATCGGTACTCGAATGACGCTTCCATCTACCTTCTCTAAAACAACGCTTGCGTCTACCACGCCTTTGAAGCTTGCCTCAACAGAAAATTTACCGGTGGTATCCGTCCACGTTTCTGCTTGTGCAGACGCAATCGGAAGAAATAGGTTTGCGCTCAAAAAACACCCTGCAAACATGAACGCTGCGAACCGTTGTC
>CAXBHV010001407.1:0-2420 GCA_963974855.1 uncultured Rhodopirellula sp.
ATTGCGGTGGCGGATTACCGAGCGGGTGTGGAATGGTTCAAATTGGCCGCAGGCGATAGCAAGGACTTGCCGCCGAAGTATGAATCGACCGCATTTGTTTCGGGATCAGGAGGCCGGATGACGGACTTGGCATTTTTGTCGTCGGATACCTTGATCACCACGGGGCTTGATGGAGCGGTCGAGCGATTTTCACCGGATCGAATGGGGCATGAAGTCTATTCGCGACCGTCTTCACCGCTGGACGATTCAGGCGCGGCAATCACCTCCGATTTTCGCCACGCCTTGTTCCTGACGCAGGCGAAAGCGGATGCCCGCAACTCGCTTCAGTACGCGGAATTGCCAGAGCATAACGAAGTCCATCGCCGCGTGGACGGTAATACCCCAGTCGCATGTCGCGAGATCTGGCAAGGCGATCAGACAATCGAGGCAATTGCCATCTCGCCTGATGACAAAACGATCGCAATGACCACAGAAAGCGGCGAGCTGATCCTGCTTCGCGATTGGGTCGAGGGAACTCCCACGGTGCAATCGGCTCAGCTTCCGTTATATGAATCCGGTGATGTGTATGGAAAGCTAAGATTTTCACCTACGGGGCGTTATCTTTCGGCAGGTGGACGAGTCGACAACCTGCAAGTGCTCGACCTAAGTGGAGATAAGCCCAAAACGGTTGCTTCGCTGTACAAGGACGCTGGAACACATTGTGTCGCGTTTTCATCCGACGACAAACAACTTGTGGTCTCGGGCGGCAACGAAATCGAGGTGATCCAGCTCGCGACCGGCGAGTCGCGACAATGGCAAACCAGTTTCGAGCAAGCCAGATGTATTGAATTCACTCCCAACGCCAAACAAATTGTGGTGGGATGGGACGATGGATCGCTTGCCTCCTTTGATGCGAAATCAATGGAACCGCAGACGATGTTACATGGTGTAACGTTTTCAGGTGAATACGTGATGCAGCCATCTGCCATACACTTTCTCTCGAACCACCGATTGATATTGGTGACCCATAGTGGCACACTGCAATTCTGGGATATGGACAAACGCCTTCAACTTGGCACGATGGCAGTTTGGGAGAACAGTCAATCGGGCACTCGCTGTGATGCCGTTCGAATGAGCGACGACGCGTCGCAATTGATCATCGGATGCAACAACGGCGACGCTTCTCGCATCTATCGCTGGCAAATCCCAACCTCAGACCAAATGGAACAAGGCAACAAGTATGCAACACGTTAATGGTTGCCCGCAATCTGACAGTCCGCAAAAGAATGCGAATCTTCGCGTTCGGACGGTACACCCCAGCGGTTTCACGCTGGTCGAATTGCTGGTCGTGATCGCGATTATTGGCGTTCTCGTGGGATTGTTATTGCCGGCTGTCCAAGCGGCACGCGAGGCGGCACGGCGAATGTCGTGTAGCAACAATCTGAAACAGATTGGTTTGGGAATCGCCAACTATCACGCTGCGTTTAATAAGCTGCCGCGTGCGTGGTGGCTCGATACACCGCCCCAGGCCTTTAACGGGAAACCTTGGGGCGTGGCGCTGTTGCCGTACATCGAACAACAAGCGATCTACGACGAATTTGACCACGAAACGTTGCCGGTGGACCAGTTCAGCCCCGGCAATGTCGCACTGTTGCAAACCCCGATCGCTGGTTACGTGTGTCCATCCAGCCCCGGCAATGCCGCGGACCGACGATACACTTTCGACGCGACACTAGCGGGACTGCCGTTCACGGCAACTAATTTGGCGCCCGCCGACTATTGCCCTACCACAGGCGTGACGGGCACTTACGCCAAGCATGCCTACGGAAACAATTTACTAAACAATCGCGAGGGAGCGATGCAGGTCGTCAGTGCCGCGTTCGGTGGCGATCAGGATGGCAGCTTTGCCGGTATTCTTGATGGGCTTTCTAATACGTTTCTGATCGGCGAACGCACCGGTGGTCCCATCGTCTTTAGCGGCGGACGCGAAGATCCCGTGGCCACCGCAAATTTGATCGGCACCGAAGGAGGCGGCTGGGGCGACTTGGTCAATGGCGAACATTGGCTGCAAGGTTCGCTGCATGGAGGCATCTCTTGGCCGCCTCAATCAGGTCCCTGTGCGATCAATTGCACCAACGCGAGAGGATTCGGATTCCACGGCTTTCACGTCGGAGGCTGCTACTTTGTCTTCGCGGACGGTTCCGTTCGCTTCTTCACCGCGTCGGTCGACGCCAAAATTCTTTCAGCCCATATCACTCGAAGAGGTGGAGAAATCATTGAATCGGTTCAGTAGCTCACAAAATAATCTGACGGCGTTTTGCTTGATCGCCATTGGCACAATCACAGGATGCTCCGATTCAAACGTCCGCGACGACATGGTGAAAATCAAAGGTGTCGTGCTTGTCGATCATGAACCGGCCGAAGGCGTTGTATTGCATTTG
>CAXBHV010001408.1:0-2418 GCA_963974855.1 uncultured Rhodopirellula sp.
CCCAGCGTGAACTCGGACTCGCCTCGGGCGAACCGCCCACAACACGCGGTTATCCGCCTAGTGTTTTTAATCTGTTGCCTCAAGTGGTCGAAAGGGCAGGGCGGACCAAGCTCGGATCGATCACCGCGTTTTACACCGTGTTGGTCGAAGGCGACGATAACAACGAACCGATTGCCGATACGCTGCGTGGACTGCTCGATGGTCACATCGTGCTCAGCCGAGACCTAGCGGCGCAAGCCCAATGGCCTCCGATTGATGTGCTACAGAGTCTGAGCCGATTGCAAAGCCACATCGTTTCTCCGGCAACACTCAATGCGGCCAGCGAAGTGCGACGCTACTTGAGCGACTACAAGAAGAACGCCGACTTGATTTCGATCGGAGCCTATCGCAACGGAAGTGACCCGAATGTCGACCGGGCCATTTCGATGCGTGAACCCTTAAAACGATTCCTCTCGCAAGACGCAAAAGAGATTGCTCCGATGGAGCAATCGCTCGCGGTACTTGAAGGATTGATCGCCGCACAGGCCCCCACTACACCACCTGCTGCCGCATCACCCCAGCCCCAAAAACCAAACGCGCAGCCCGGAGCGGTGCCGCCGACGCGTTAGCAGATGTAACGGACAGTCCAATTGCAGCGTAGTGGATCTTGCTAAAGATCCTCCTACACCCATGACACAGGGAGCTTTAGCAAGTTCCACTACATTAGAAACCCCAATTTTCATACTAGACAAACCGCTACAAGCCTAACCCATATGAAGTATGAATTTCGCTTTGAATCGATCCTGGACCTTCGTCAACGTGAACGTGACGAAATGGGGGGACTCGTGGGCGAAGCGAACCTGGCTATCGCCAAGATCGATCAGCAGATCCAAGACCTCGAACAAGAACGGCAAAGCCTGCGAAACGAGGACGCTCAATCACGACTTGGCGACGTCGCCGTCGATCGCTTGCTCGCTCGTGGCCGCTTTGATTTGCAGCTGCAAGCTGAAATTAACGGACTGGTCCAAACTCGGGCCAAGCTGGAAGAAGAACTGGAACGACGACAACAAAAACTTCGTGATGCGGAAACCGAGGTCAAAAAGTTCCAGCGAATGAGAGAACTCGACCGCAACGAGTACCAACAAGAAATGATTCGTCGCGAACAAATGGAAATCGACGAAATGAATAATCGCCGCTTCGCCATCGCAAGCCGAAAATTGCGTGACGCCCACCTCGGCTAAGCAGTTAGGCAGGAGTCATTCAGAAAATTGGCCGTTTTGGCGCTAGCCCAAACGGCTAACGGGATTTCACCCCATGATTCCTGCTAAGCAGCAACCCAAATTTTCAAATGCAATCAATGAGCCATGATCAATAAACTCACCTACGCCTTCACCGCCTTTTGTATCGGCACCGTGCTGACCCAAATGATCTTGTTTGGCTACTTCGTGACGCAAGGCTCAATCAACGGTGACACGATGACCAAAGTCATTGCGTTACTTAATGGCATTGATATCTCCGGAAATCGACTGCAACAGATCCTGGCCCAGAGCGAAGACCGCGAACAACCCGACTTTGAAGAGATTTTGCAAGCAAGGAAAATGGAAAGCTTGGAAATGGATATGAGGTTGCGAAGTCAGGACCAGTACCGTGATGAGCTGAGTCAGATGGAAGCAAACCTGCGAGAAAAAACAAAATTTTTCGATGAACGTCGCGAAGCTTTCAATGACAAGCTTGCGAAGATGGAGAAGGGAGCGAAGGACAAAGGGTTGCTAGAAGTGCAAAAAACGCTGCAATCTCTCGATGCAGTGCAAGCAAAGGAGCAACTTTTGAGAATCTATGACGATGAAAGAGTTGATGAGGACGTCAATATTGTTCAAGCCATGCCCATCGATAAACGAAAAGATATATTGGCGGAGTTTGTTCAGCCATCCGAAGCAGACAAACTCTCCGAGATCCTACGCCGCATCGGCGAAGGGTATCCAACCACGTCCCTGATTAGTCAGGCAGGCGGCGAGTAGCGTTTTGCTAGCGATTTCTCTAGCGGCGCCGATTCGCTACTAGGGAGGCCTCGAAGATGAGCGAGTCGCAAACGACATCCAGCACCGCTGGACCACGAACTCCCACGCAAAATCGTTTGCGATCGTTCGGCACCCAACTGCAATCGATCGATCCCTCCAGCGGCATCATCGATGCCTTTGCCGACGTCTTTGCCCAGATCGCCGCGATCGAGTCGCCACAGAACCAATCCAACGTATCGGCCAAATCGGACTCAACAACGCAGACGCAGTCGTCGTCCCAAAGCGATGACAACGACGAGACACAGGTGCGAGAGTCCAACGACAGCGACGAAGTGAATGCCGAGAAGCAGGAAGTGGATCCTGACTTAGTAGCGATTGCGATTGGCAGCGAACAAAGCGAAACGGAAACAGAAACCGTCGT
>CAXBHV010001409.1:0-2417 GCA_963974855.1 uncultured Rhodopirellula sp.
TCGTCGGCATCGCAAATCGTCATCGTCTGCTTGGCGTCCGAAAGATCCGACTCGATCAGGACGAGCGAAAAGAGATCGGTCGACTCGGGTTCGGACGGGGGCGAAGGAACTTGCGATGCTGCTGGATCGCACTGCATCCCAATGCTGAGAGAAACGAGAACGAGTGGCCACCCCATTAATTTTCTCATCGCTTTGCTCCCGCTGCCCCATCGACGTGGATTTGAATCGTATTAATGGATTAAATGTATTGCATCTCGCACTGGCTCGCTGGTTTTTGCAGCTGACAATTCACATTTTCTGAATATTCAATTTGATCGTACGATGAGCTTCGGTCATTGGTGCGTCGTCCCATTTTCCTGCCTCCATTTTCCTACCAACGTTTTCCTCTGGTGCAGGCGACCGACCGGCTTGGGTGGGTTTGCAGATTAGCGGCGTACGGTACCCGGTGCCTTACGGCTCACGGGGGTGTGGGTTTTCTTGAGCTGCTCGAGTTCGGTGATTCGTGCTTTGAGTCGCTCGATCTCTTCGTCGATCGTGGCGAGGTTACGCTGCTCGACGGGTCCGAGCACGGCGTCGCTTTGCCGTTCCAACTTGCTGATGCGATGCAAAATCGGGATAACCAAACTGATCGCGGCGACGACGATCGATAGCGCCGCGATCAGTCGCCATACGCCTGACGTGTCTATCTCGCCCAGGATCACGCCACACAGCAGTAACGAGTAGCCAAAAATGATCTGGCTGCCGATGAAGAAAACCCAGCGAAACCGCGATGCCAGCTTCGCGATCGACAATAGACAAACGTGGACCGCGGTGACCGCTAAGATCGACAGACACGATGTCGTCTTCCAGTAGACTTCCGAATCGTTGGTGGTCCAAATGCCCAGTAGCAGCAGCGCGGCGGCGATCCCGGTCAGGATCAGACCGCTGGCGGGCAGCAAGTTGCGACCCGACGGAGTCCGTGTCATGTCGCAGGCGAGACCGCATAGACTGGACACGGCAATCACCAGCGCCGTCAGTACGACTTGGACCTCAAACCAACTCCAGGTGTTCCGCAACACAAAAAAGATCCCCAGTACGGCTCCGAACAGTACCGATCCAATCAAGCCATACAGCAGCGGCTTTTTTAGTTTACTGGGGTGACTCATCGGTCGGACTCGGGTGAAGGCGAAACAGCGTTTCGGAACGTGACTCTGATTATAAAGAGACCGTGGTACCGCGGAGCATGCGCGGAAAAATGTGGGACAGGTTTTTAACCTGTCATCGGGTGTAAGACGCTCGTGTTGAGATTATCCCGGTCAGGGATGAGGCCGTTTAAAACGGCAGCTCGTAATCTTAATCCCGTCTG
This sequence comes from uncultured Rhodopirellula sp., assembly GCA_963974855.1. GTDB lineage: Bacteria > Planctomycetota > Planctomycetia > Pirellulales > Pirellulaceae > Novipirellula. The sequence continues at coordinate 1,346 of CAXBHV010001409.1, forward strand.
AGCAAGCACCTGCAGAACCGTAAACATCGTGAGAAGATTAGGATTAAGAGTAAGATTACGATTAAGAAAGAAAAGTAATCCCTTCGGGATAGTGGCCTTGCACCTAATGACAGGTTACAAACCTGTCCCACGTTGCTATTTTGCTGATTCGGCTCGAATTCTGCGCTGATGGCCCTTTGCTCGGGTAGACTCGCACGTTTTCGTGACGGAGCGTTTTTATGCCGATCGAAATCCTGGCCTACGAGGAGACACCCCTCGGGCTGCTCTGCTTGCGCCGCCGCGAATTGGCCTCACAGTCGGGAACGCTGGTGACCGAGGTCACGTTGAATCATGAATTCTTGATGAGCAGCCGACTGACGGAGTCCGAACGCGCACTGACTAAGCTTGGTCTAGCTCGCGTTGAAGCTAAACTCCACGATAACCCCGATGCGAACCTGGACGCAGACGTCGATTCCAAAACGACGTCCGAATCCGGCAGCGAGGCTCAGCTTTCGGTCCTCGTCGGTGGACTCGGTTTGGGATACACGGCAGCGGAAGCGATCCGATCCAATCTCGTCGCGCAAGTGGAGGTGGTTGAGTTCTTGCCGCAGGTGATCCAGTGGCTTCGCGATGGCCTGATTCCGCTGGCGAGTGAACTCAACGAATCGAAGAAATTAACCGTCACACAAGGTGACATCTATCGACGATTGGCCAGCCCCCGAAACAAGCGATTCGATCTGATTGTGATCGATGTGGATCATTCACCCCAGGATGTTCTGGGGGACGAGAGCCACGGTTTTTATACCGCCGAGGGACTGGCTCGTGCCAAGTCACATTTGAAGCCAGGCGGGATTTTGGGAGTCTGGTCCTACGCCGAAGACACGCCACTGTTGGCACAAATGAAATTGGTGTTTAGCGATGTCCAAGTCGAGCAAATCACGGTCTGGAATGACCTGATTGATGTCGAGCAAACCGACTGGCTGTTCTACGGGCGACGGGCGAAGTAAGGGGGCGAAGGGGTGCCAAAATGGAAGATTGCTGATTTCGTGAGCCGTGACGCGTAAGCGGCCGGGTCCCACGCTTTACCCGGTGC
>CAXBHV010001410.1:0-2417 GCA_963974855.1 uncultured Rhodopirellula sp.
CTGTGCGACAAACGTTGTCCAGTCCTCTAGTGCTCGCTTGGCCATCGCACTTCCGGTGTAGTCGTAGTGCAATTGGATCAACTCCTTGACCTCGGCTTGTTCCTCGTCGCCTTCGATTGACTCGAGTTCCACGGTGGCGAGGTTGCAATTCAAGTTGAAGTCGCCCTTCTTGTCCCAAACATAAGCGATTCCCCCGGACATTCCGGCTGCGAAATTTCGCCCGGTCGTTCCCAGCACAATCACGCGGCCGCCGGTCATGTATTCACAACCATGGTCGCCGACACCTTCGACGACGGTTTTGGCACCGCTGTTGCGAACCGCAAAACGCTCGGCGGCACGTCCCCGCAAGAACGCTTCACCACCCGTTGCGCCGTATAGGCAGACGTTGCCGACAAGGATGTTGTCCTCGGCGATAAAGCTGCTTTGTTTCGGTGGGTAAACCACGACACGACCGCCCGAAAGTCCCTTGCCGACGTAATCGTTGGCATCACCCTCGAGTTCGATCGTGATTCCGTGTGACAGGAATGCACCCAAACTTTGCCCCGCCGAACCGGTCAGCTTGATGTGAATCGTGCCGTCGGGAAGTCCTGCTTGACCGTATCGCTTGGCCACTTCGTTGCTGAGGATCGTGCCCACGGTGCGGTTGATGTTGATGATCGGCGATTCGATCGTCACCTTCGTTCCGTTTTCGAGTGCAGGCATCGCGGCTTCCAGCAATAGCGTCATGTCCAAAGATTTTTCCAATCCATGATCTTGAGCACGCGTGCAGCGGACGTCGACAGCGGGATGCGGCTTGTTCGCCGGTTGCAAGATCGGGGTCAAATCGAGACCGTCCATCTTCCAGTGGCGAATCGCTTCTTCGGTCTTCAGGCAATCGGTGCGTCCGACCATTTCGTCGATCGTGCGGAAACCGAGTTTTGCCATGATGCGGCGAGCTTCCTCGGCAACCATGAACAAGTAGTTCACGACATGCTCTGGCTTGCCCGTGAACTTGGCTCGCAGTTCAGGGTCCTGAGTCGCGATGCCAACCGGGCAAGTGTTCAAGTGACACTTACGCATCATGATGCAACCGAGCGTGATCAGCGGCGCGGTGGCGAAGCCGAACTCTTCCGCACCGAGCAGTGCAGCGATCACAACGTCGCGACCTGTTTTTAGACCACCGTCGGTTTGCAATACCACGCGGCTTCGCAAATCGTTGAGCACCAAAACTTGATGCGTTTCCGCGATCCCGAGTTCCCACGGCAAACCAGCGTGCTTGATACTGGTCAGCGGCGAGGCTCCGGTCCCGCCGGTATCGCCAGCGATCAAAATGTGGTCCGCGTGCGCTTTGGCGACACCCGAGGCAATCACACCGACGCCCACTTCGCTAACCAGTTTAACGCTAATGCGAGCGGCACGGTTAGCGTTCTTCAAATCGTGGATCAGCTGAGCCAAATCCTCGATCGAATAAATATCGTGGTGAGGCGGCGGGCTGATCAAGCCGACGCCCGGCGTGCTGTAACGAATCCGGGCGATATTCTTGTCGACTTTCTTGCCAGGCAATTCGCCCCCTTCGCCAGGCTTTGCACCTTGCGAAATCTTGATCTGCAACTCGTCGGCGTTGGTCAAGTATTCGATCGTCACGCCGAAACGTCCCGATGCGATTTGCTTGATCGCCGATCGCTTGGAATCGCCGTTTTCCATCGTTTGGAAACGAACGGGATCTTCGCCCCCTTCGCCGGTGTTGCTCTTTCCGCCCAGCCGATTCATTGCGACTGCCAACGTTTCGTGCGACTCGGCACTGATACTGCCGAAGCTCATCGCTCCGGTGCAGAATCGTTTGACGATCTCGCTAGCGGGTTGAACTTCGTCCAACGGAATCGCTTCGCCCGCAACTCCCTCTTTGAAACCGAGCAATCCACGCAAGGCACAACGTTTGCGGTTGTCATCGTTGATGCCGTGAGCAAATTTCCAATAGGCGTCTTCGTTGTTGTTTCTCGCAGCCAGCTGTAGCGTCGCGATCGACTGAGGATCCCAGGCGTGTTTTTCGCCTTCGGCACGCCAGTGGTACTCGCCCAAGTTGGGAAGTTGTGTTTGGCGATCGACACTTCGCTCGGGATAACCCAGGCGATGTCGTCGCATCGCTTCTTCGGCAAGAATGTCGAACGAAACTCCCTGGATTCGGCTCGCGGTACCCACGAAGCTGGTAGCGATGATCTCGTCCTTTAATCCAAGTGCCTCGAAGATCTGAGCGCCCTTGTAGCTTTGCAGCGTGCTGATGCCCATCTTCGCCATCACCTTTAGCATGCCCTTGGCGACAGCCTTGCGGTACGCAGCGACGATTTTGTCATCATCCAACGTGGAATCCATCAGTCCGTCACGGCGAGCTTGCCACAACGCCTCGAACGCCAAGTAAGGGTTGATCGCGTCGGCACCAT
>CAXBHV010001411.1:0-2412 GCA_963974855.1 uncultured Rhodopirellula sp.
CTTCAACGGATTCGCCTGTTGTGCGAACAAAGACTCCGTCTGCGGGAACATGAATCTTATGTCTCACATCAATCCAGGTATGGGCATAGATACCGCTACCTGTGTACCAACGTGCGGAAGGTTGTTTGCTATTGTCCACCCGCACGGCAAAGGTGATCGAGTCAGAGGATTCAGCGATGTCGCTGATGTCGTACGAAAACGAACTCCAGCCATACGGCCGTATCCCGAGCTTTTGGCCGTTCGCCCAGACGGTGCTATTCATGAAGACGCCATCAAACGCTATCTCGACATGTTTGCCTTTCCAATCACCAGGGACCGAGATGGTCTTGCGATACCAACCAATGCCTGCGGGGAGATAGCCGCATTGATCCCCCATCGGATGATCCTTGCGATATTCGCCCTCGATGCTCCAGTCGTGCGGCACATCCAACCCACGCCAACTGGAATCATCAAACCTCTGTGCCTCTGCGCCCGCATGATCGCCGAGGGCGAATTTCCAATCCGTATCAAAACTCGTTCGCTGCTCTGCCTGGACCGGTATACCTAGGCCCATCAGCAACAATAAGATGCACTGCCGTGCTAATTTCATATTTTTGATTCCATTGTAAAACCTTCCATGCTTACTCCGGGACGGAGTCTGGCAGGTTTTGGCTTTTGATTCGAAAAACACAGGAGTGGCGTCCCTTTCCTCCGTTTACATTCGCACCGGCGGCGACGTAGAGGTAAGTGGGATGACCATCCTGCATCAGCAACTGAGGACGCTCGAACTTCTTGCCACGCATCACTGCGGCGCCGGCAAGCCGTTGCTTACCTAAATACCGTTCCATTTTGTCATAACCCAAAATGGGCTCCGAAAAATGAATGCCATCGTCCGACGCCCACAGGTAGCCAGTTCCCTCGTTGTTATGTGTCGTTAACAGATACACCTTTTCGTTTTCAACAAAGGCATAACCGTCTTCGATGGTTGTCTTGTTGCTAGTGAGTGGTTCGGGGACGAAGGCATACGGTCCTTCGACCTGATCCGCAATCGCAACGCCCATGCGACGAATGTCACCTTGCTTCATGGCCTTGTAATAAAGAAAAAAGCGACCGTCGGGATGATGCAGAAGAGCGGGGTTGTTGACTCCGACCGACGACTGGAAACTCCACACGGCTGGGTCGGTCGGCGGAGCAAGGATAGGTCCATCTTTTACGACCTTCTTCCATGGGCCCTCGGGGCTGTCGGCAATCATCATTCCGATTCGCTGCGAAGCAACGCATTCTGCTTTGGTTCCGCCCGCATTGGCGATGTAGGTCAGCACATAGCGATTGCCCACTTTTTGTATGCTGGGGTTGTGCGGCGATTGGTAATCCCAGTCGCCTTTGTTCCCGCTGCCCGTCAGCACGACTTCCTGAAACACAAAGGGACCCTCAGGTCGATCACTCGCGTAGCGGGCGATTTCACAGTGGGTTAACCAAGCTTTGAATTCTTCTTCGATCGGCCAACGAGCGACAAAGAGATGCGTCTTTCCATTTGGGCCAATGACCGGACTCGAACCCCAGACATGGTAGTCCGGTTCCTCTACGGCAGCTCCTACATACTCCAGACGGTCAGCCCAGGAACGATCCGAATTTTCCTTTCCAACGGCCGTCGTTGTGACCGCAAGGCACAGCCCCGCGAATATCAATAGAACTCTCGTCATGTTTTTTTCTTTTCTTAAGTCATACGAACGAAGAACAAACCAACAGGCTCCGCGATCTAAGATCAGAGCGAGTCGATTCGTTTCTAATGTACTTTTTCTGAAGTAGATTCCAGAACCGATTTTAGATCATAGGTTCCGTTCTTCTCTGTGTTCAGCGTCTTCGTTTTATCGCCGTAGCGAACGGTGCAGGGATTACCGAGCTTCGATCGCAGCGTTGCTGACGTCAAAACACCGCGGTTCCACTGCATGTCGATCTCAAATCCGCCGCGTGCACAAAGCCCCTTTACCGAACCATCGGCCCATGCGTCGGGCAATGCGGGAAGCAGATCAATTTGGCCAGCATGGGATTGCAACAGCATCTCCGCCATTGCGGCCGCGCCACCAAAATTGCCATCGATCTGGAAAGGCGGGTGTTTGTCAAAGAGGTTGTGGTGAGTCGATTTTTCGAGCAACTGTGCAAGGTTGTTGTGTGCTTTTTCCGCGTCCAAGAACCGTGCCCAGAAATTGATGATCCAAGCTCGGCTCCAACCGGTGTGACCGCCTCCGTTGGCGAGCCGGTGATCAATCGTTTTGCGAGCGGCGACCACCATTTCGGGGTTGTCGTCGATGTTGTATTGGCGGCCGGGATACAGACCAAACAGATGCGATATGTGGCGGTGCCCAGGATCATGCTCCTGAAATTCCTCGGTCCATTCCATCAATCGCCCGTCGGATCCGATTTGCGGCAGGG
>CAXBHV010001412.1:0-2410 GCA_963974855.1 uncultured Rhodopirellula sp.
CTTCGTTCACGTCCTCGACAGTCAACACGACTCGAGTGATCGCCGACGCGTTTAGTGAATCGGTGACCATCACGCTGAAGCGTACTTCCGGACTAGTTTCAAAATCAGGGTGGGCGTCAGAGGCAAAACTCAGTTCGCCCGTGAAGGGATGGATGACAATGCCAATATCGGCGCCGTTGGCGTTGGTGTTATTCAACAGCGAGAATCGAATCTCTTGGCCATCAATATCGCTGGCCGCAATCGTGCCAAACACAACTCCGGACGCAATGTCCTCTTGGATCGTAAAGCGGGTTTCGCTCTGCACCGTGGGAGCGGAGTTGCCACGAACGTCATCGATAAACTCGAAGTTCTCGTAGCGAGTCACTTCGATAGGTTTGGGTGCCGCCCCGACCAACGGTGTCGTTCCCGAGGTACCAGCGACCGTCACGTCGTACGATCCCGGGAACAGATTGGTGATCTCGTAAACCCCGTTTTCATCGGTGACGTCGAAGGGCTCGCTTTGAGTGTAGACCAAACGGTCAAATCGCCCGAAAGGGGTGCCGCCTTGGAAGTCATCACTAAACGCAAGCGCGTAGGCGATCTCTTCGTTCGGAAGCGACAGCGAAATCGTTTGCCGTGCGCTGCTGATCAGCCGGTTGCTGCGGACGAACCCAAGTAATTGTCCTGCCGAGTTGTAGGCTTCGAGTCGACCGTACGTCACGCTCAAGGAAGAATCATTTGCAATCACATCAATCGCGATTGCCGACACAGGGCGAAAGAAATCAAATCTCAATTGGCCGCTACTGGTGAACCAATCGATTCCTCCGCGAGCAAAAATGCGGTTCTGAAGCGTAATCGGAAAATTGAATTGGTTTTCCGAAGTGACTCCGTCACCGAAGATGCGACCGAGCGAAAATTCGCTAATCGAAACACCGGGGGCAGCATGCAACAGATTCTTTTGGACCACTTGACCGCTAATCGGATCTCGCGTGATCAAGTTGTCTGGTTCAACAATGTGCGTTAACACATCAAGAACGCCGTTTTGATTGGTGTCGGCAAACACGGTCAAGCCCGCCGCAGGCACGGGGTCTCGCGAGGGACCATCGCCTAGGGGAGGACTCTCGAACAATGTTCCGCGAACACCCCCGACAAAGTTGCTCGTACCAACATGGTCCAGCGGCAAGCCTTGGAACTGAACTGGCGCCGGAGGTCCAAAGAAGCCCGAAACAACACTTAGGCTGGTAGAAGAGCCTTGGGTTGGTCCCGAAACCCAGTCGTCGATGTCGCTGCCAATCGAATCGCCAATTCGGCCTGCGTATCCAGCACCACTGCTGAACACAATGGGAACCCCCGGTCGTGTAGTGATTCTCGCGGTTCCGACACCGCGGTCCACAAACACGATATTTCCGTAAGCAAGGTCGGGACCGCCGACAAAATTGTGGATTGAAATCGAGTCGAATGTCTTCCACTCGGCCGCGACACCATCGTCATCAATAAAACCGTCGTTATCAATGTCGATGTCATCGGCAATCGTCGGAGCCACATCGCTTTGGATCAGCATATAGGTCCAGCCGCCGCTCGATGAAAATGCAACACCGTCACTGGTGTGAATCCCTCCGGGCAGTCCCGAAAAATTAGTGGTGCTCGATCGCAGCACAGCTGACTGGGGATCAATGTCGTAATTATTGCCCGACGTCACAATGGCCAAGAAACCATTGTCACCGAGCGGTTGATTACTCAGATCAAAGACTTGAGCCACTTCACCCTCATCCAAGAAATCCTCTTGGACAATCACAAAGTAAGTGCTATCGCCAAATCGGCCTCCCTTGGGGCCTCGCAATTCGATGTAAGGATTCGTGCCTCCGTAAAACTCGTTGATCACCACATCGCCGGAGCTAATCTCCGGTTCAATTTGCGCCGTAATCGTTTTACTTGGCAAATTTGCCCAAGCAGGATCCGAAAGCGCCGCATCGACCGAGATCACGATATTCGAAGCACCAAGCGGCGCCGCATCGACAAGATCAATCGCGACGGTTTGCGGTGTTTGCCAATTGTCGGGGGTAAACACCAAGCTTGAGGTGACCGGCGAAAGCTGCAATGGATTGGTGGTGATGTTAATGACCACATCCGTAGCGGGCCGTGTGTCCAGAGTGACTAGAAACTCGTCTCGTCGAACCGATGTTGAAAACACGGTTTCAAAATTGGTTTCCGTCACAGTGATGCCGATAATCGCATTGGTAAGCGAAAAATCGGCAGTGATCGCTGCCTGATCAGTGATCGTGACGCGATGTGCCACGTCGCCAAGTCGCGAGTAGAACAATGACTCCGAGGGCAATGGTTCCGACGCCGAGAATCCGGCAGTGACTTGCCCGGTGTCGGGATTCACAAATACAGCGGCACGTTGACTTGGGCTGCCTTGATCGAGCATCAC
>CAXBHV010001413.1:0-2410 GCA_963974855.1 uncultured Rhodopirellula sp.
CGAATTTCCAACGCATCGTCCGCAATATGAACTTGATGCGTTTGGGCAATGGTAGGTCGCGGTGATGGGACACTGACCAATTGGAACGACGGCAATTGACCAAACGCGACAAAAGTACGATCGGGTTTGCTGCCGCGATATCCTGACCAAACCGCTAGGAATTGGTCGTCGGTCAATGCGTCCAAGGGCTCACGTGTCACCGGAAGAACACGAATTCCCGGATCACTGTTGATGCCAACCCACGCAGGTTCACTATCGCCGGACATCGTCGGGACAACATCCGGAATGACCATCGAGACGGCATCCTCGAACATATCTGCGTTGCTGACACGCGATGGCAATGTCCATAGCAATTGAATTGGGCCGGGTGAGTCCAATAAGGCAGCCAGTGTTACCTGCCGACGTGTTGGACTAAGCAAATCGGTTTGCCGAATTTCCCACGAGGTGGAAACGACCGTTGGCATCAACGAATCACGAATCAGAAGTGAAACGGTATCTCCCGCTGAAACTGCATAAGTCGGCTCGACCTGACATTCAACCGTGGTGTGATCCTTTCCAGCGTGAAGCCAATATCGTCGACGTAGCGGCAGTGACGTCGTCGTCGGAGTACCTTGGTTAAAGTCGATTTCGATCGTTAGTTTTTCGATCGGGCCGAGTTCCGCAGTCCAGATTTGCAATTGACGCTGCGAAAGCACTTGGCCGGTCGATCCGATGATTCGTACGCGATCCAGAGTGCCACTTCCCTCGACGGTCAAACGCGATGAGGAGACGGGCGGCAATTTGACGTTCAATTGCCCTCGGTGCTCACTCGGCATCCAATCCGGGATTAGCGTCACCCGCAAGCGAAATCGTTCTCCCAGCGGCACACTTGCGATGACTTCCTCTTCGGTACTGGCAACAAATTGAACGATGCGATCTTGTTCGTCTTGAACCAATTCGATTCGGCGAATTGTGTCGGGTGCAAATGGCAGAATTACGCGATCGGTGGGGCGATCCGTGTGAATGATATAGTCGGCATCGAGCAACAACGTTCCTGGACGCAACGCTTCTTCATCGGATTCCACCCTCAGCCGATAATTTGCCGATTGGAATCGAGCGTCTTCGGGTTGCGATCGGGACGAAAGCGTTAGCAGTGATGTTTTTAATTCGCGAGGGACATAAAGCTTGTCGCCAACAAGATTCCCCTGTTTGTCCACCGGAACCAACACGTCAACACTCGGTTGAATCGGGGATAAGGCAGAGGTCGCAGCTTTTGCATCGACATTGGTAGCGTTTGCTTCCTGGGCATGCGAGCTACCCGATGCAAGGCTCAAAACTGCAACCAAGGCGATCACGCTAGGCGGCGCGGTCAACGAAAAATCCAAAGCAGCCTCCTCAGCCAACTGAGAATCATGTTGTTCATCGATCTGTTGTTGGCGTCGTTCGTCACGCTCCGCCATAAAAGTCCTCCAACGCAACGTACTGACCAACAATGCTCCCATAATCGCGGGAACGACAAACCACCCGATCAAGATGGCATGCCACGGCCACCACAAAGCGGCCATTATCGCCAGCAACACAACCATCATCAGATTGATGTAAAGCGATCCACGAGCCGCGGCCCAGCACATCGCAAACACCATGATCGCGGTCAGCCATCCGAGTGCCAAAGCGTTGTTGCGGCGAATCAGCAGGATCTCGGTGCCCGCAGGCAATGTCAGCGACGAACGAGGAGTCGCCGACAGCGCATCAATCCATAAAATGCCAGGCAGAAACGAGTCGGACGACGCGCGAACCACCGATTGAGACTGCATCACCACTGCGGCAACGTCCACCGAAGGCACAGTGCATTTTCGCCACCATCGACGATGAATTTGTTGTCGACTCCACACCAATCGAACTCGTTGGCTTCGAATAGGCTTGATGGGCTGGATCACAAGCGGTCGCTGGTCGAGGTCGAATGATTCGAGCGTCACTCCATTCTGTTCGACCGACACCAGTTGCAGATCGGAATCGTAGCGAATTTCTAACGGCTTTGAGGCTGTGACTTGCAATATCGCTTCCACTCGGTCCGTGCCATGGCTGGACGCGACCAACGTGACATCTTGATGCCAGACAATATTGACATTGGGATTGGTTTTGCTTTTGGCGATGACGAGCGAGGGTTGATCAACCGCATCGTATCGCAATCGTGTCTTGATCAAATTTGTCGGAGCCGTTGACGACGCCAGCTCGATTGGATCGGATTGCGTGGTCGAAGAGGTGGGGCTGTCACTTTCGCCTGTCTCGCCAAACGGGGAAACTGCAGAGAGATCATCTCGCCGCCCATCGATCAGCTCATCGAGTCGAAAATTCGAGTCGACGGGAACACGTAGGACGGACTCGTCGCTCTGTTTGACCACAACACCTTCGCCGATCAAGACTTCGGAGG
>CAXBHV010001414.1:0-2406 GCA_963974855.1 uncultured Rhodopirellula sp.
GTTGGCTGTGGCGTTACTCGCGACGACCGCTTGACGCGGAATCGATCCGCGACGCGATGCTCGCCATCAGCGGCCAACTCGACCGCAGCGTTCCACAATCTCATCCCTTTCCCCCGGTCGACCAATGGGCCTTTACCATCCACCGACCGTTTCATGCGGTTTATGAATCCAACCACCGCAGCATTTACCTGATGCTCCAGCGAAACCGCCGTCATCCTTTCCTGACGATGTTTGACGCGGCCGACCCGAATACGAGCGTGGCGAAACGGTTGCCGACGATAACGCCGACTCAGTCGTTGTTTCTTATGAATTCACCATTCGTCCATCAACAATCCGACGCATTTGCCAACCAGCTGTTAGCTATACCGGGCGACGATGCTTCGCGTGTACGTTTCGCGTACGAGAGCGTGCTGGGGCGTGCGGCGACCGACGCCGAGGTCGACGAGACGTTGTCGTTTCTGTCTGTCTACCACAGCAAGCTTGCGGCATCAGAAAGCTCGGAACCAGCAAATTCGGTCGGCGTCTGGGCCGCGTTTGCACGCGTGTTGTTATCCAGCAATGAATTTCTACACGTGGACTAACAAACTAGCTCGGCTCCCTTTTTCCCCAAGATCAGCAATGCACAATTCTTTGCAGACGAATCGTCGCGAATTCTTGCACCGTGCCTCGGGTGGCTTTGGTGCGATTGCATTGGCGGGAATGTGGAACGAAATCCAAGCCGCAACGACCGACCCGCTGGGTGCCAAACCAGGTCATTTCACCGCCACCGCCGATCGCGTGATCTTCATTTTTTCGACAGGCGGTGTATCCCACGTCGACACGTTTGATCACAAACCTCAGCTGACCGCCGATCATGGCAAGTCAATCACCGCATCGCGTTGGCTGAATAAACCAGGCCAATTCGAAAGGTTCCTGATCAAGCCTCGCTGGGGATTCAAACAGTTTGGCCAAAGCGGCACCTGGGTCAGCGACCTGTTCCCGCAGCTAGGGTCAGTGATCGATGACGTCTGCGTGCTAAACGCGATGCATTGCGAAAGCGACGGTCATGACAAGGCGACGCTAGCTGCTCATACGGGATCGGCCCAGTTCGCTCGACCGAGTGCCGGTGCCTGGGTCAGCTACGGACTGGGGACTGAAAACCAAAACCTGCCTTCGTTCATGGTGCTCGCTCCGGCAGCTCCCTACGCGGGCGCGCAAACCTGGGGCAGCGATTTTCTGCCCGCCTGTCACCAGGGCACTCACGTCATGCCAGGCGAGCAACCACTTCCGAACATCCACGCCAAGGTTCCAGCCGAGCTGCAACAGATGGAGCTCGCGATGTTGGAAAAATTGAATCGTGCTCATTTGCAACAACACGATGCCGACCAGGCTCTCGATGCCCGCATCCGCTCGTTTGAAACGGCCTTCGGAATGCAACGCGAAGCCCCCGAAGCATTCGATTTGTCGGGCGAGTCCGAAGCGACGATGAAAATGTATGGTTTGCAACGTGGTGCCACGAGCGGGTTTGGTTGGCAATGCCTTGTTGCCCGTCGATTGGCCGAACGCGGCGTGCGTTTTCTCGAGTTGATTGATGTCGGGTCGAGCTCGAACTGGGATTCGCACGGGAACATGAGCGACCACCAACGGTTGGCCAAAGCGATCGACCAACCGATTGCCGGCTTGCTAACCGATCTGAAACAGCGAGGTATGCTCGATCGCACGCTGGTGGTGTGGACCACGGAGTTTGGCCGCACACCGTTTCACCAGAAAGCGGACCATCCCGGCCGCGAGCATCACAACCACTGCTTCTCGTCCTGGATGGCCGGAGGCGGAGTGAAGGGAGGGATTGTGCATGGTGCGTCAGATGAACACGGCATCATGACGGCCGAAGGAGCGGTCCACACGCATGATTTGCACGCCACGATCCTGCATCTGCTGGGCATCGATCACGAACGATTGACCTATCGTTATGCCGGCCGCGACTTCCGCTTGACCGACGTGCATGGACGCGTGCCTCAGGAGATTCTAGCGTGAAGGGTGAAATCCGAGTCACGGCTCACTTGGCCAGCGCTGACTTCACCAAACGAACAAACGCGTCGCGAGAAATCATCTCGGCTCCCATCGACAACAAATGCTCGCTGGGGAATTGGCAATCGATCACGTCGAATCGATCACTTTGTGCGACGGAGATCAGTGCCAACTTTGACGCATTGGGTTGCCGATGGAACATCGATTCGCCGCAGAAAACATTGCCAATCGTGACGCCATAAATTCCTCCCACTAATTCTTCGCCACTCCAGACCTCACACGACTGAGCATGCCCGTCCCGATGCAATTGCTGATACGCTTCGATCATTTCAGGCAAGATCCAGGTGCCGGAATTACCGTTGCGAGGCATCGCACATTGCCGCACGACTTGTTCGAACG
>CAXBHV010001415.1:0-2403 GCA_963974855.1 uncultured Rhodopirellula sp.
GATGGTCAACCAAGTCATCGAAACCGCGCTCGGTGGGATGAACCTGATCAAAACCGTCGAAGGACGTGAACGATATCCGGTGCGACTGCGATACAACCGCGGTTTGCGAGAACGGATCGACCAACTCAATCGCTTGCCCGTCGTGACACACAGCGGCGCAGTCGTTCCGTTGCAGGAACTTGCCACACTGGAAACCACTTGGGGGCCAGGGGCGATCAACAGCGAGAACGGACGTTTGGTTGCACACGTTTCGTTCATGACCAATGGGAAGAAGGGGGATCTGGAATCTATCGCTGCGATCGAAGAATTTTTAACGCGGGCGCAGAGGGGGAGTCTGGGAGATGGGGAGATGAGGAGACAAGAAGATCGATTCACCGACTCCCAGACTCCCCCACTCCCAGACTCCCATTCTCCGACTTTGGTTCTACCGACGGGGTATTCGCTTGAAGCCGTTGGTAGTTTTCGAAATCAAATTGAAGCCAACCTGCGGCTGATGTGGATCATCCCTGTCGTGATCCTGATCAATCTGCTCTTGATCTACTTCGAGTTCCGGAACTTGCCGATCGCGATGGCGGTCTTCACTGGTATTCCTGTCGCCTTTGCTGGAGGAATGATTTTGGTGGCCTGGATGGAGGTCGAGCTGAATACGGCTGTCTGGGTTGGATTCATTGCTCTGTTCGGACTGGCGGTTGACGACGGTGTCGTGATGGCCACCTACATCCATCAGTTGCTGCAAAAACGCAAAATTCGAAGCGTACAAGATATTCGTGACACGGTTTATGAAGCTGGATTGAAACGCATTCGTCCCTGCATGATGACGACGGTGACCACATTGGCAGCGTTGATCCCCGTGCTGATCGCGACGGGTCGCGGAGCCGATGTGGCACGCGCGATGGCGATTCCGGTGTTTGGAGGCATGTTAGCGGAACCGTTCACGTCCTTCATTGTGCCCACGCTCTACAGCGCTTACCTGGAAACGAAAATGCGATTCGGTTTCCAAGATGAACTCTGGGAAGGCCCCGAAGACGACTCGGAGAAGGAGAAGCTGATGGAAGCCGCTTGAAAGAAAACAGGGGAGTGAGGAGTGAGGAAATCCTCGACACTTTTTTCGCAGGAAGGTGAAGAAATCGCACCGACCTTGCATCTAACACACAATCGATGAACCGAGCGGCCGAATGGATTGGTCGCGATACTTTTATGGAGTCTTAAATATGAATTTCAAGATCTTACTCACCGCCGCGTTTGTCGTCGCAACGACCACGATGGTCAACGCCCAGCACGATCACGCTGGGCACAGCCACACAATGCCAGGGCAAGCCGCTACGGCTGGGAATTCGCAGGGCGTCGCGGGGCCGCATGGCGGTTCCTTAAAGCAGGCCGGTGGCGTGCAATTGGAAACCATTGTTTCCCAAGGTGGGATCCAAATGTTTGTCTATGACAAAAGCGGCCAACCGGTCTCCGTCAACAAAGGACGCGGTGCGGCGTCGCTACGAGTCGATGGAAATGCTAAGCGATATCGTTATGACCTGTTGCCTGACGGCAAGGGCGGGCTGACCGCAGTGGTCAATCTGTCTCAAATCGCTGGCCGACAAATCGAGGTTGCCATTCAACTGGTCGGCCTCTCGGTGACACCAGGACAAACCATTGCCCTGAACGAAGTCGCGACCGTACCCGCGAGCGAAATTCAACTGGCCGCTGCCGCGATCGCACGGCAGAAAATCTGTCCCGTCAGCGGCAAGCCGCTTGGTAGCATGGGCGACCCCGTGGCCGTCGATGTCAACGGACAGCGAGTGTTCGTGTGTTGCGGTGGATGCGTCAACTCGGTCAAAACTGACCCCGCCAAGTACGCTGCGGGACGTCCACAAATTACAGTCAGTACATCGAATGCCGCCGACGCTGCCGCGATCGCTGCTCAGAAGGTCTGTCCCGTGATGGACGAGCCGCTGGGCGGAATGGGAACTCCGATCAAGGTGTTGGTCGGCGACAAACCCATCTTCTTGTGTTGCAAAGGTTGCATCAAGAAAGTGACCGCGGATCCAGCCAAGTATTTGGCAATGGTTTACGGCGGAAACTCCGCGGGGAGTGTGCCTGCGGGCACGGAGCAAGTTCGCGAAGGCATTTTTAAAGTCAGTGCTGAGGACGCGCCGTTCATTGCCGCTCAAAAGATTTGTCCCGTGATGGATGAACCTCTCGATGCGATGGGAGGCCCTTTCAAAGTTCATGCTGCTGGCAAAGCAATCTACATCTGCTGTCCTGGTTGTGCCAAGAAGATTGCAGCCGAACCGGCGAAGTGGTTGGCGGTTTTGGAATCCCAAGGAGTGCAAGCTCCTGTGCTCCGCTAGGGAGGGAAGAAGGGGAGCTGGGAGTTGGGGAGTAGGGGAGCCACAGCACTCGCATACTTCA
>CAXBHV010001416.1:0-2400 GCA_963974855.1 uncultured Rhodopirellula sp.
CTGAGCCGTACTCAAGGGACGCCAGATATTGAGATTGTCGACCGAATCGGCCACAAAGCGAACGCCGCCGTCCGCCATCAAAACATTCACGCCGCCGGTATGGTAACTGCGTGCCGCAGCGTAAATTGCTGCGGTATCACGCTCTTCCTCGCAAGCCAAGCGAGGCTTGGTAACGTCGGCGATGTCGTCACCACAGGCCGCCAAGATGTCTTTCTCGTCCGAGTTGGGGTTTCGAAATGCAGAGAAAATGGTCGCGCCCATGGCCGGTGACATCCAAACGCCGCGAATGTCCGTTTGCGACTCGGCTGCAATGACCTCGCTCATCGCAATTGTGTTACTCAAACCGTCCGTAAAATCACGGCTTTGCATGCCGTTGCGATTTTGAAACCGGTCGCCCGCAGATATGGGACTGCCTAAGGTGACGATCTTGTCCTGGTGGACATAGTAGGTACCAAACGCACCACGAGTCTCCTGTTCCTCCCACGATAACATATCACCAGACCCCCAACACGCGGCGTAGTTGTTGCCTTTCGCGAGTGCTTCTAAACCGTAGCTGCCGTCTGTAAACTGGCCGCTCACCGAGGGTGCCGAAGGGCACTTGTCAAAGGACGCTAGTTGCTCGCGCCCAAGATGTTCGAACTCGGCAAAATACTCACAGTGATCGCATGGATTGGAGATATGCTGGTCCGCCCGTTCCTCTTCACATCGCTGAACCAATTCCCACATGGCGGGTTGTTCTAGATAGGGGAACAACATTGGCAACCAGTGCCACCCCAATTCGTTTTGTCCGTGCTGCCAACCGCCGGTCTTGAAGCGGTTACCCGACTCGTCGTAGTTCACATTGCCTGGCGGAAACGATCCAAATGCCGACATATGGTTGTGCATCGCCAAACCAAACTGCTTCATATTGTTCTGGCACTGCATGCGACGAGCGGCCTCACGAGCCGCTTGGACCGCAGGCAACAAGAGCCCAACAAGCACACCAATGATGGCAATCACCACTAATAACTCGACCAACGTAAACGCCGCACGCCGAGCATGCAGCGTCCCGCGTTCTTCTCGAGTAATCCCAAACCACATCCGCTTCACCTTTGACATTGAGTTCTAAAAAGACTTTTAAGACGAGCGAGCGATTTGAACGAGCAAGTATTGTCGTTAGACCTACAACAAGTGAAGATTGGCTGAAGAAGATAGATAACCTTGCCCAAAAAGGGATGCGTGGGGAGTAACAAGCAGACTGCGTAGCCGCCACCCCCATGCACCGAGTGGCAAACCAAAAAAAATCGCTCGCCGGATGATGCCGGGCGAGCGATTTGAGTGTGCCAAAGAATCGTTGCGACTTACTCGAGAAAGCCGATCAACCTAGCTTGGATCATATCATTGCTGGTCGACGATTTCACCATTTTGAGCGGTACTCATCGGTCGCCAAACATTCAGGTTATCCACCGAATCGGTGACAAAGCGAACGCCTCCGTCCGCCATCAACACGTTCACACCTCCCGTGTGGTAACTGCGGGCGGCAGCATAGATCGCTGCGGTATCCTGCACCTCATCACACGCCAGTCGAGGTTTCTTGCCATCATCCTCGATATCCGATCCACAGGCAGCCAGCACATCCTTCTCGCTCGAGTTTGGATTCAAGAACGTCGAGAAAACCGTGGCGCCCATCGCAGGCGACATCCACACACCGCGAATATCGGTCTTGGATTCCGCTGCAATCACTTCGCTCATCGCAATCGTGTTACTTAGCCCATCGAGGAAATCACGACTCTTCATCCCATTTCGATTCTGAAAACGATCGCCTGCGACTCCGTTCTTGAAAATCTTGGACTCATCCACAAAGTAAGTGCCAAAGGCACCGCGTGTTTCCTTGTTTTCCCACGACAACATGTCACCGGAACCCCAATTGACGGCATAGTTATTGCCTTTGGCAAGCGCCTCCAAACCATAAGCACCGTCAGAAAACTGCTCACGCACGACGGGTGCCGAGGGACAGGAATCGAACCCGCCCAACGGTTCACGCCCCAAGTGCCCCAGTGCCGCACTGTATTCGCAGTGGTCGCACGGGTTCATCGCTTGGCCGGGAACCGCATCGTCACAGCGTTGGACCAATTCCCACAACGCAGGTTGCTCCATATAGGGGAACAGCATCGGTAACCAATGCCAGCCCAATTCGTCTTGACCATGTTGCCAGCCCCCCGTCTTGAAACGATTCTCGTGCTCGTCATAGTTGACGTTTCCGGGGGGAAAGGCGCCAAACGCGGACATATGGTTATGCATTGCCAAGCCAAATTGCTTCATATTGTTTTGGCATTGCATGCGGCGTGCTGCTTCGCGTGCCGCCTGAACGGCGGGCAGCAGGAGCCCCACTAGGACTCCGATGATAGCAATCACCACTAA
>CAXBHV010001417.1:0-2399 GCA_963974855.1 uncultured Rhodopirellula sp.
CGCCGTCCGGTATCACGAGGCAACTTACTATTGAGTGTCGTGGATGAAACGGGCCCATGGGAGTTGAAACTTCAAATTCCTGATCGCGACGCGGGTGCGATGCTGAAGTCATTTGAGCTTAGCTCTTCCTTGCCGGTCACCTTTGTCGTAGCAACGCAGCCCGACCGATCGTACGCCGCAACACTGCATAGCGTCGCGACAGCCGCACGAATTGATGAACGTAAACAAGCGGTGATCGACACCACCGCGAGTGTCCAACGGATACACGATCCCCAATCCACCACGGACGTCTTCGATCCGTTTGACGTGCGGATAGGGGCGGATGTCACAGCACGTGTCTATTGCGGCGAACGTTCTTTGCTCCGCAGTTGGTTTAGTGATGTATTTGACTTCGTCAATCGCAACATCTTGTTCTACGTCCGCTAGCCGCCTCTTTCAAAACTTCGTCACGTTTCATCATGTCGCACATCAGCCGTTCATCGAGCAACGCCATCGGCGTTCGCGTTCGCGCGGATCTGATTGCGGTGCAAACGCGGCATAAGAACGAGTCCGCATATGTAGTAAAAGATCCGATATCGATGAAGTATCACCGACTTCGAGCGGACGAATACTTCATCTTAAAACGCCTCGACGGTCGATGCAGCCTTGATGACCTGCGTCGTGATTACGAGAAAACCTATCACCCTCAAAAAGTCTCTCATAGCGAATTAAATCAACTACTATTCCGTTTTCACCAAAGCGAGCTAACGGTATCGGATTCGGCGTATCAAGGCGACCGGCTAGCCGCACGAGGCAAAAAGGAACAGCGGCAAAAACATCTGCAACAGCTCAGCAGTTTGTTGTTCATCCGTTTTCCAGGCGTGGATCCAGAACCGTTTCTCCGCCATTGCTACCCCTGCGTGCGTCCTCTGTTGAGTCCGATATCGCTACTAATTGCGGGCATGCTTTGCGTCTCTGCCGCGATCGCGTTCACCACTCACTGGGACAATTTCGCAGCCGAGTTCCCGACCCTCGGCGTTTGGCTTCGACTCGATTCGCTTTTGATTCTAGCAGCGGTGATTGGCGGTACCAAGATTCTGCACGAACTGGGGCACGCGTTTGTGTGCAAGCACTTCGGCGGCGAGTGCCATCAAATCGGGCCAATGCTGCTGGTATTTACACCGGCACTGTACTGCGACACCTCCGACTCTTGGATGTTGACCAACCGATTCCAGCGAGCAGCGGTTGGATTGGCAGGCATTGCGACGGAGGTTCTGTTGGCCGCAGCGGCGACCTGGATTTGGATTATCACTGCCGAAGGCGTCGTGCATTCGGTGGCCATGAATGTGATGCTCGTCTGTGGCGTCAGCACGATCCTGTTCAATGCCAATCCGTTGCTTCGTTACGATGGCTACTACGTTCTTGCGGATCTGTGCGACACGCCCAACATGGCGGAACGGTCACGAAGGCTTTTGTCAGCTTATCTGAACCGCGTTCTATTAGGCGTTGACGAAATGCCGTACGAAATGCTTACGCTTCGTGGACGATTTTGGATGGTCGTCTATGCTCTCGCTGCGGCAGTTTATCGCTGGAGTCTGACGCTGTTGATTTTGTGGTTCGTGTCGTTGATGCTTCGGCCGTACGGACTCGAATCCGTCGGCCGCGTGCTGTGTGT
Source organism: uncultured Rhodopirellula sp. (assembly GCA_963974855.1). GTDB lineage: Bacteria > Planctomycetota > Planctomycetia > Pirellulales > Pirellulaceae > Novipirellula. The sequence continues at coordinate 1,655 of CAXBHV010001417.1, forward strand.
GTTGGCGATCGCTGGCATGGTCTACGGCATCTCAAGAATCCCAATTCGTTTCCTCCGTAATCCCGCTCGACGAGGAAAGGTGCGTATGACTCGCTTGCTTCGCTTTGTCTGTATTGCCGCGTTCTTGGCTGTTGTTGCGACGTGGCCAATGCCCTCATCAATTTCAACCACGGCCCGCATCACGCCACGAAAACAAACGCCCGTCTACATTTCCACGCCCGGTATCTTGGAATCGTTCGCGGCGGTTCCTGGAGACACGATTACCAAAGGCGACAAGATCGCGACGCTTGTCAATTACGACGTGGAATCCGAATACGTTAAAGCCTTGGGGCGGGTGCAAATCCAAACCGGGTTGGTTCAATCGCTTCGCCAAAGTCGCTTCCAATCACCGGAGGCAGCCGACGAATTACCGGCAGCCGAAGCGTTGCTTGCTGACTTGAAAGAGCAACTCAACACGCGACGTGATCGACGCGACGCGTTGGTTGTTCGAGCCCCTGCAAGCGGAAAATTGATCCTGGGCACAAGACGCCCCGAAACGGCGGCCTATGGAAATGAAGACGTTTTTCAGCTCGTCAGTTGGTCGGGATATCCGACGGACGCTGAAAACAGCGAAAGTTATCTTCACTCCGGCACGGAATTAATGTCGATTGTCAACGGTAACGACTGGGATGTCGAAATTGTCATGTCGCAATCCGAAGTGCAGCGAATCGCCTTCGGTTCAAAGGTGAAACTTGCGTTACAGTCC
>CAXBHV010001418.1:0-2398 GCA_963974855.1 uncultured Rhodopirellula sp.
GGTCTGAGAGGTGGCGTTAGGGATCACCGGAAGACGAATCGACATATCGGATGTGAGCGGATAACGCCGCCGCCCCACCAGACGTCTGCCGCGGAGGTTCCATTGCGAGACATCGATGGTATACACGCCATCCGAATCCGGCGATTCCAATATCACGTTAGACGCCGGCAGACTGATGGCGGCAAGACCGTCGGCTTGCCGCAAACTCCATGAAAACGCAGGGCGATCGTGGTCGGGCCCCGTTTGTGTGGTAATCGTTGGCGGCGAAGGATTCGTTGAGGACATTTCGATGACCAAATCCTCAAGCACCTCGTCATCCTGTTGCCGAATGACCATCGTGGTGGCAACGTCAAACGCGACGCTTGGTGGTTGCAGCATCAACGTTGGGGTGCGTCCCGTCACGCAGCGCAGGTACATTGCGTTCTTGCTAACCGGATCAAAAAACTCTCGAATCGGCTTGGCAATGTCATTGCGTTTAATCCGCTGGCTCAACAGCGACATTTGGCTAGACCAATCCAAGTCGTCGGGCGGTGTCACGGCAGCAATGAAGTCGCCTTGGACATCAACAAATCGCAGGAACCAGCTCTTCGGCACAATGATTTGTGGATCCGCTTGGATCAGTCTCGATTGCCCCGTCGCTTGGATCAGCAACTCGGAATCAAATACATCGCTGGCTTCGGGCCAAATCGTAAACTGAGAATTGGCAGAGTTGATTGCGGGCGTCTCGATTACGCGTCCCGAGACAGCCAGCGTGATTGACTGCAATGCCCAACCACGCTGCAATTCGATCTTGATCGGCTCGATCCGCCGAGGATCCATCCGTACTTTCATCTGAGTTGACGCCGTAATCAATCCATCCGCTAGCGCGAAACGAATCGCGGTGGATGACTCGCGTAAAGGCGATGCCTTTGCAAGCCGCACGCTTGACCATGCCGGAAAAGTGGGCGGTTTCGCGGTGGATGTGGTCGTTTCGGTAACCGAGTTGTCCAGGGCATCGGATTGAGTTTGATTCGATTCACCTCGATTGAGAAAGCGATCGACAACGGCTTCATCCAACGTGTAGGGAGGCCCAGTCGCCGAGATTTGCCGCGTCTGTTCAGCCTCGCTGGTTTCCGCCGAGAGGGTCCAACCGTCCGGCAATTTCCACTGGATCACTCGTAGCGGGTCCGTCATCGTCAAGTCGACCTTGCTGGTCACTTCCGAAACGACCGTGCCTTTGACTAAGAATTGCGGTTGTGGCAATTTGCACCACCCATCGCTATCTTGCCAAACCGTTTGTCCTTTGATGGTCACCGATGTGGGCGTGTCCGACAGAGGCAATGAACCGGCAACCAAGTCTATGTCGATGCGGTTTACACCTTCCTCGATCAACGTCGTACTAAACGGGGTTTCCACCGCGTTGACCGAGATCGACGTGATCGCGCTATCGCCTACAATCATAGATGGCAAACGATCGGGGACTTGTAGTTGCAGAATCGCCTGATGCGTCCACACGACACGCGACGTGTCGATTGCGTATTGAGTGTATTGGTTTCGTACCAACAATTCGCGTGGATTGTCACGCGAACCTTCACGCGTTGTCTTCAGGCGAACCCGTGACAATCCCCCCGCATCGATGATGTAATAGCGAGCGTCGACACCTCGTGCACTCATTTCGAGTTCTGGAGGTGGACTTGGTGACAAACGGACGACGCCGTCCAGTGATTCAACCGAAATGCCCTTGGGAACTTGCAGTACGATTCGTGTCTGAGGCGATGGCGGCAACCGCAAATCAAACTGTTTGACCAACCCCTGGGTGGAACTCTTCAAGCTCCAAGAGAATGAGAGGGAGGTATCGCCATCAACAATTGCCATCAAGTTTCCGTCCGGCAGCGACTCGAGTCTTGGTATCGCCGATGTGTTGCTGACGTTGCCGTTACGAGCGGAGGAATGTATGGCAAGATTGACTTCGCCCAAGCTGCGACGGACGATTCCCTTATCGTCGCACTGGATATCCAGCACCGAGCGATCGCTGATCAACGTATCGCCGTCTAATTGGATCACATACAACGCATGACGCAGTCGACTGGCGTTGTCGTCCGGCACGAGACTACTGGCCAAATCGATGGCTTCCTTCAGCCGCAGCACCGAGATGGGCTGGAAACTCTCGGGAACAAGCTCGGTAAGTTGGGAATGGAACAGGGCAATCAGTCGCAACCGCGTGCCATCGGGTAATTGATCAGGCAACACCGCCAATGGGTTCTCTGCGATGACCGAGTCTGAGGCCTCGACGCTCTCGCTATCTGCGGATTCGCCATCAACTGTTTCGCCATCCGAGGGTTCGCTGTCAACTGGGTCGCTAGCGTCCTGTTTTAGCATTGAACCAGATTTGGCCTCGCCGTCGTCGCTGGCAACGTCT
>CAXBHV010001419.1:0-2395 GCA_963974855.1 uncultured Rhodopirellula sp.
GATAACGCACCGTGTAGTTTCGAGTCGCGTTGATACCCACAACCCAATCCGCTTGACTTCGGCACTTGGCCGCTGCGTAAAGGTTGTCGTAGTCCGACAGTGGACGAATCGTACGAAATGCGGCGCCGATTGCCGTCGGGGTAAGTGAGCTGAGCCACAACCGCTGGGCGGGCATCTTCGTACACCCCGTAAGCGACTGGATGTAGCGAAAGATCAGTTCTCCTTCACGCCCCGCATCCGTCGCACAGATCAATGAGGTGGCCTCGTGAAACAACCGTTTGATCACGGCAAATTGTTTTTTCGCCCCTTCATCACCTCGCAGCCGCAACTGAAACTCTTTGGGAACGAAGGGCAATGACTCAAGCGTCCAACGTTTCAGCGCCGGGTCATAGTCACCGGGTTCCTTCAGCTCAACTAAGTGACCAAAGGCCCAAGTCACCTGATAGCCACCGCCTTCAAAGAATCCATCACGGCGAGCCGAAGCGTTGAGGAACGATGCCAAATCGCGAGCCACCGAAGGTTTTTCTGCTAAGATTACCTTCATCGAAATACCTTCTTATCGAGTCCATGATCTTACCGAATAAAAGTAGGGCCGGTTCCTACCGGCCGTCCCCTATGTCTGACCGCCCGACTCCATCATCCGCCGGTCGCCCTTCCTTTGCAACTAGCGGCAGCGAACATTCGATGCCCGAGGCCGGTGGGAACCGGCCCTACTTGGTTCCTACTCTTAATCATACTCTTAATCTTAATCCCATCCTCGCAAGTCCGGTTGAACCGGAGAAGATTGCGATTAAGAGTAAGATTACGATTAAGAATGAAGAGGAGACACTTTAACCGTTCCGATGTCAGGTGTTGCCGTAGTTGTCTGATTCCGCGTTCCGTTTCAACCGCTGATCCAGGCTGTGGTTTCTTCCTCGTGGACGACAATCGAATTGCGATTGATTTTGAACCAAGCAAATAGCGGGATCACCTCGGCGGCACTCCGCTGTGTTGCGGTGTCAGTCAAACCAGCGGTGTGAGCCGCCCAGCCGACGATGGTTTGCGGATCGACGCCTTGTTCACGATACAAACTCAACCGTGTGTCGCCATGGCGTTTGGCCAATCGCCGGCCATCGGGGCCTTTGATCAAAGGAACGTGGGCATATTGCGATCGAGGCAGACTGAGTGCGTCGGCGAGCTCGAGATGCCGGAATGCACTGGGCAGCAAGTCGTCACCTCGCACCACTTCGGTCACCCCCATCGCTGCGTCGTCAACGACGCAAGCAAGGTGGTAAGAGTAGCTGCCATTTTTTTGCGTGATCGGGAACGCGCCGAGATGCGCAGCAGGATTGCAGCTCTGTTTTCCGAGCACGAGGTCGTCGATTTCAATCGGATGATCTTTGACGCGGAATCGCCACGAAAAAGTACCCGCCTCGGGCAGCGGATCGCCGTTTTGCCAACTTGCACAGGTGCCGGGATAGATGTTTCCCTCGTGTTCGAAGTGGGGGGCGGAGCCCGCTTCGGCAATATCTTGTCGCGAACAATTACAAGGAAAGACAAGATTGCCAGCGATCAGTCGCTCGAGTGCTTCGGCGTACAACGTTTGACGTTCGGTTTGGATATACGGCGAATGTGCACCGCCAACATCAGGCCCTTCGTCCCAATCGATTCCCAACCAACGCAGGTCGTCGATCGCTTGCTGAATCGCCCACGATTTGACACGCGGTGAATCGATATCCTCGATTCGCAGAACTAACTTTTTTCCGCTGCTGCGAGCTGACCAGTAGGCAAGCAAATAGGTACGAGCATTTCCTAAGTGCTGAGCTCCGGTCGGGGACGGTGCCAATCGGCCGGCGTTCATCAAAAGTCAGCGTTGCCGGGGGTGCGGGGGAACGGAATCACGTCGCGAATGTTCGCCATTCCGGTGACGTACTGGACCGCTCGCTCGAGTCCAAGTCCGAAACCCGCATGCGGGACGGTGCCATAGCGTCGCAAGTCGATGTACCACCAGTAATCTTCTTCGTTCAGCCCCGCGGCGGCCATTCGCGACGTCAGCACATCGAGCCGTTCTTCGCGTTGGCTGCCACCGATGATTTCACCAACGCCCGGCACAAGCACGTCCATCGCGGCAACCGTTTTTCCATCATCGCTGACTCGCATGTAAAACGGTTTGATTGACGATGGGTAGTCGGTCAGGATCACGGGACCTTTGACATGAACTTCGGTCAGATAGCGTTCGTGTTCCGCTTGCAGATCGGTTCCCCACGAAATTGGATAGTCAAATTTTGCGTCACAGGTTTCGAGGATCTTGATCGCTTCGGTATAGGTCATGTGGGCGAACGGACGTTCGACGACCGAGCGAATTTGGTCAATCACGCCGGGTTGAATTCGCTCGTTGAAGAACTGCATGTCTTCA
>CAXBHV010001420.1:0-2392 GCA_963974855.1 uncultured Rhodopirellula sp.
TTCCGCAGTCTGATCAACCCAGCAGACAGTCGGTTTCTGTGTCCCGAGGACATGCCGGCCATGATCACGGAGTATTGTCGAGAGACCAACCAACCGGAACCGGAAACACCCGGGCAGCTCGCACGCTGTATACTAGAAAGCTTGGCGCTGATGTATGCGCAAACACTCGACACAATCGAACGGTTGACCAGTCGCACGATTGCAAAGATGCACATCGTCGGTGGCGGAAGCCAAAGTGAGTTACTAAACCAATTTGCGGCAAGTGCTACGGGACGCACCGTGATAGCCGGGCCGGTCGAAGCGACCGCAGTCGGCAATATCTTGATCCAGGCAGTCTCGCTACAAGATCTCGCTTCGCTTGCCGAAATTCGCAAACTTGTGCGGAACTCGTTTTCCGTTCGTACCTACGTCCCCGAATCCGTCGATGCGTGGAAACAAGCACACTTGCGTTTTCAAAACTTAGTCGAAGTTGTTTGAGCACGAGCGTCTACTGAAACCACACTATCCATTCCATCTCTATTCACATCGATCTAAACAGGTTGTTCAATGAGTACCACGATTACGAAAACCTTGTTGCCCGAAGTCGAAGCGTTTCTCAATCGCGATTCCCACGGCAGCTTTGTTGGCGGCAAACCGTTTGCCGCTAAGAGTGGCAAAACCATCGCGACGACGGATCCTGGATCCGGCGAGGTGCTCGCCGAAGTTTTAGAGTTGGACGCCGACGAAGTGAATGCGGCGGTAACCGTGGCGGACACCGCGTTTAAGAAAACGGCTTGGGCAACAATGCCGGTCAACGAACGGTCGGCGCTGTTGCATCGGCTTGCTGACGCTATCGAAAAACACAAACCAATCATCGCTCAGATCGAATCGCTTGATGCCGGGAAAGTGGAGGCACAAGCGCAGGGCGACGTGCAGAATTTCGCCGACACACTGCGTTACTTTGCCGATATGGCCCAGCACATGAATCCTCGCACGACGTTGGCGGTACGCGGGCACGAAGCCTGGACGTTCCGTCAGCCCTGGGGAGTGTGTGCATTCATTTTTCCTTGGAATTTTCCATTCCTGTTGATTGGCTGGGGCATCTCGCCAGCCCTGGCGGCTGGCAACACAGTCGTCATCAAACCCGCCGAAGATACTCCGTTGTCCGCGATCTATTTAGCGGAATTGGCGACCGAAGTGGGCATTCCGGACGGCGTTATTAATGTCGTCACAGGCAGCGGGGCGACCGTGGGATCCGCCTTGTCAGCAAATCCAAAGATCAAGCGAATGTCGTTCACGGGGTCGCCGGAAGTGGGCCGTTTGGTTGGCGAAGCGTGTGGACGAAATCTTGTTCCAGTCAAACTGGAACTCGGCGGTAAGGGAGCCGCAGTCGTTTTCGACGACGTCGATGTTGCCGACACGGCCGCAAAATTATCGGCTGCGATCACGTTCCACACCGGACAGGTTTGTTGTGACGCAACACGTTGGTTGGTTCACAAGAACATTTACAATGAATTTGTAGACCAGTGCGTCGATATACTGTCGCAAGTGCGAATCGGGCACCAACTTGATGATTCGACCCAAATGGGGCCGGTCGTCAACGCAAAACAGCGCGAGCGTGTGCTGGCCTATCTGGAAAAAGGTGAATCCCAAGGTGCGAAGTGTCTGTTGAAAGGGGGCCCTGCACAGGTGGATGGCCATAACGGTCATTTTGTGAAACCTGCGTTGTTAGCCGGATCGCTTGATAACGTTGCCGCGCAAGAAGAAATCTTCGGGCCTGTCGCGTTTTTAGCGCCGTTTGACGACGAGCGTCAAGCAATCGAAATGGCAAACAACACTGTCTATGGATTAGCCAATAGTGTTTGGACGACTGACCTGAGTCGGGCTGCACGCGTTGCAGAGTCGATGGTAGCGGGTAACAGTTGGATCAATGCTCACAACGTATTTGCCCACGGCGTGCCTTACGGCGGTGTCAACCAAAGCGGTGTCGGTGGCGGAGTGTTGTCAGTGGAAACTCTGATGGACTACTACCGCAGCACGTCGGTCGTCCGCCCCTTGGGCTAGTCTGCGGATCAATAAGGCGTCGTATTCCAAAAATGTGTTCGGAAACTGCTAAATATCGAAATTGCAAACCGCGAATAGCGTGACTGGATTAGCGATGTTTGATCAACAATCAGAATGCAAGCCGCTGTTGCCGGATTGGTTGGTGCACCCCTTAGTCGATAACTTGCCGATTCATATTATCGTCAAAGACCTCAAGGGGCGGTTTATCTATGCCAATCGTGAAACGTGTAACTTGCTGGGATTGTCGATCGAGCAAATTTTGGGGCGCACCGATTTTGATTTGTTTCCCGAAGCGTTGGCGAAGCGGTATCACGAAGACGACCAGCAAGTGATCACCACGGGACAACCG
>CAXBHV010001421.1:0-2391 GCA_963974855.1 uncultured Rhodopirellula sp.
CGTGGAACCCGGCCGCTCACGCGCGAGCGGCTCACTAAATCAACAGCCCGCAAGCTATCGCTGTGCCGCGTGTTCGGAATGGGCATCTCGGTGGAGACCACCGAGTGACCTTCTTTCTAGATGACTGCGAATTACCAGCTTCCGCCTGACGAGCCATAGCTGCGAGCCCGGTAGTATCCGCCGCTGCTGCCACCACTACTGCCGCCGTAGCTTTGGTAGCCGTAGCTTCGATAGCCGCTGGAGTATCCGCCCGAGCTACCGCCGCTGCTGCCTCCGTAACTCCCGTAGCTCGCACGACGCGCCTCGATGCGACTACGTATCCGCGTGACGACGCCTCCCGAGCTTCCTCCGCTACTCCCATAGCTTCTGGAAACATAGCCACCACTGCTACCACCACTGCTTCCGCCCGAGCTGCCGTAGCTCACGACATAGCCGCCGCTGCTTCCGCCCGAACTGCCTCCACTGCTACCCCAACCCGCATCGGCGGTGTTGCTGCAAGCTGCCATCGCGAGTGACAGCGTCATTGTCATTATTAGTTTTTTCATGTGATTGATTCCGTACCATGGTTGATCGCAAGAGAGTTTGTGGAATTGGCTCCGCGCTATGGTTTGGCCTCTTCTGGTTTGTCTTCCGCTGTCGACGGAGATTCGATGATTGCCGATTCGGTGTTTGACTGATCGGTCGATTCTTCGATTGCCGGCTTCATCACCTCGTGGCGATCCGCCGAGTCGGTTGCTGGTGTTTGCGCCGCCGGTTCACTTGCCGTTTGGTTGCATCCAGTCAGTGCTAGCAAGCCGGTGCATAGCACGCATACCGCAACAAATCGTTTCATCTTAGTATCCTTTCGTTCATGTTCTGATTGATCACATTCACTTATCCGCAGCGTTCGTCGAAACCATTTCGGCGACTGGGGCCGCTGCGATGCAAAGCGTCAATGCTCCATATCAGCACGTCGCGTACCGAAAGGCGGTTAGGAGAAGTCGAGTGGCATTGCGATTGAATGTCTTGCATCACAATCACAATGAACTTTGCTAAGAGGGTATCCGAAAAGGGGTCTGACCCTCTCCGGCGAGGCAAGAAACTCAACAAAAACGACTCGCTTCCAAAGGGTCAGACCCCATTTCGGATACTCTCTAAGAGTTTCGGCCATAAACTCGTTCAAATGAGATCGGCATGAGAACGCGCACCGACCCATAGACGCATACCTGTCCCAGACGACTGACGCACACGTCGTGGTACGTCACTTTCGCACAGGTGTGCGTAGTTGGTGCAGCAGCTCCGTTCATTCTCGTGAATCGGATTCAGTTACCACACCTTGCGTTTTATTTCAGCCAAACGGAACGCGAAGAACACGAAGGGCGATTGACTCCACCGCACCTAACCGTCATTCCCGACTACGAAGTCCTGTCCGATTCAGCTACAACAGGTACCGTTCCCAATCGCTACGTCCGTTGGCGTCTAATCAAGCCAGTAACGCACGCACACTTGCCGTTGCCACGGCCACGCAGGCACGGGACTCGTTGCCTCGTCCACTACGCCCGTGACTGAAATGTCGTCCGTTGAGAACCCACGACCATTTCCTGGACTGTTCCTTGTGGTGAGTGAACCCGGCGTTATCCCGCTCGTGTTTGGTAGTGGACGAGGCCACGAGTCCTTCACCACGGGACTCGTTGCCTCGTCCACTACGCCTGTGACTGAAATGTCGTCCGCTAGGACCCCCCTGCCAATTCCTGCACTGTTTCTTGTTCTTGCTGCCGCTCGATCAACTTTGCAGCCCGGATCGCACTGAGTGACAACAACCACGACAGCGTCGATTCGGCTCCCTCGTTCTTGTTCACTCCCTCTTGGTGCAAACCATCGCAACAGCCACCGGTTTCATAGTTGTAAATCGGGCGTCCCAAATCGTTGCGTCCTAGAAACCAATCGAAACAACGCCTCGCTTCGACGAACCATTGGTCGTCTTGGGTCAATCGGTGTGCCTCTAAGCATGCTTCCAACAGCGCATGCGCCTCGACGGGTTGCTGGTCGTAGATCGCCTTCGTGCCGCCTCGAGGAAACCAGCCCCGATTGCCGATCAGCGACAGATGCCCGTCATCACTTGTTTGGATTTTCAATAACCAATCCAACGAACGCAGCCCGATGTCGATCATCCCGTCGTGCCCCATCCATTGCCCGGCCAGCAACATCGCGTGGGGAAGTTTGCCACATGAATACGTCAACGTCTCTTCGGGCCAAGGCCAATCGTCTTTCGCATTGCTGACGAATTGTTCATACAACCGGTTTGCTAGGCTTTCCCGAATCCGCTTCGCCTCGCTATCGCCACCGTAACGACTTAGGTAAGCATGGACCCCGACCAGCGTAAACGCCCAGGCACGCGGTGAAGTGAACTCA
>CAXBHV010001422.1:0-2390 GCA_963974855.1 uncultured Rhodopirellula sp.
ATAAAACGATCGAAGGCGATTGTCGTCCGACGCAAGAAATGAGACAGCGTGAGCACCGATGTCGACGCGCCGCTCTTCGGATCCTGGGACGCCCAATTTCGCTTCGTTGCGTTGTGACTGGATCAGTTCATACAATCCGCGAGCGTCGCGAGCGCGAAACAAAATGCCGACTGCGGCGCCATCCGAGAAGAGAGGGTCACTGCCAATCAAGGCCATGTCGGAAACAAGTTTGTCGAATGATTTGGCAGAAACATCTTCGGGATTCAGCCCCAATTGGTCTTCGATCTTTTCTCGGGTCTGATGGTCCAATGAAGGGGTGGCGACGATATCGTCGAGGTTGCCTCCCCAGCTCAGCAAGAATTCTCGAAAGTAGCGATAGTTCGCTAAGTTGCCGGTGCGTAAATAGAAGCATTCAGCCGGCACATGCATTGCGATCGGTTCGATCCAAGTCGATGCGGGGACGCTCGGGATAGCGATGCTGCGCATCTGCGGCAGCGGAGGAATCGGGCGGGTTGCTTTCTCGTTTCGGCTTGACTGGTTCAAGGTGACGTCTTCTTGCATCGCAAGTTTTACCGATTCGATTCCAAACAACATGCCAATCGCCCGCTCAAACTGGCCTTCGAGGCCGTGCGATTCAGTCGGAGCTTTGTACTCCACTCTCGGCCACGGTCCTGGCAGTTGCAGCCGGCGGGCAAGGATATCCAGCAACGACTCTTTGAGCATTTTCTGCTCGGGATCGAGATCCTGAGGGACGGCTGAGAAGCCTCGCCACCATCGCTGAAGCAATTCGCGATGGCGACTAGGATTATCGATGACTACGATTTTTTGCGGGTCTAATTGAAGGCCTTCGACACCAGAAAGCGCTAATTCCGCTGGACCATCACCCTGATGCAAGAATGAGACGCGAATGCGATCGACTTGCCATGGCGACTCGCCTTGCCGCTTCTGATACGAGACATCGAAGGTCACGTAGTGAGCGGGCAACGGAGTGGCGTCGAGGTAGAGAGGCTGATCAGGATACAAGATCGGTCCGTGCCCCTTGATAAAGGTCAACTCCATCACTCCGACATTCAATGGCGTCCCGGAAAATGTCTCGACCACGACACTGTCCAACTTCACCGTGATCGGTTTGGCCGGTCCGTTGATCGCAAGGTTGTCTTTAACTGTCGCGTCGCTCACGACGTTCGGCAGGTTTTCGGATGCTGTCTCTGAAGCCGTCTTCGGCTGAAATTGGCGATCCCATCGCCTCGCCAACTCGGCCAACAATTCTTCATTCAACCGATCCGACGAAATGCTAAAGTTCTGAGAGATTTTCGGGGGTGGCTCGTCGCCCTTTGCGATCGCAACCAATTGCTGATCCGTCAGCGAACGCAACAGCGACGTCAAATCATTCGATTCCTGCTGAGTTCGTTCAACCTTCGGTAATTCGCCCGGAGTTGGATCTGCCGATTCAGCGACATCCGATGCCTGGTTCGTAGCCTCGCCCGTTTTTGGCTCGCCACCGTTCAGACGGAGGCTGAGGGTTAACGGAAGCGAGAGGAGGACCATCGTGGCCAACGCTCGGTGAAAAATTGTTTTCCATCGGTAAACGTTCATGTTTGGTTTCCAATGTGGTTCCAAGAGTCGTATCGAAGCCTCAGCTCAACTGTCCCCTTTGTTCGTTGCCACGTATCTGTAAGCCGACGGCGCTAGCTGCGGGCCTGATTTTGGCAACGTTTTACCGAGCGGCGGCTCGACGCTAGCGAGTTCGGCTCACAAAGTGGAACAGTCGAAGTCATTGAAACGTTCTCGCTTAACGAAGCTGCAAGCCAGTGAGAAAAGAGCCAGCAAGGAAAGCGGCCTCGTATTTCGCGACGTGACAAGCGAGTATCATCTGCTATTCATCATAGGCGTATGATCGACGTGCTGCATAACGTTATTTTTTCACCGCAAAACGCAGATCGGCTGAAATTTTTCGACGGGTACCTGCTTGATTGAAGCTTTTCACCGTTGCCCTGCTGATGGGATGCTGCAAATGCTGCCATATCCGCTAACTTGACAGTGTTAGCTCAATCCGTCTCTGATAGAGCAAGTGGAGGATTAATCCTGAGATCATCAAAAGATTGGAAGACATTGTGAAAGCGAGACGAGATGCAGGATCAAAGGCGAAAGCGTCGCTCACTCAAAGGCCACGAGATGACGGAGAAAGCCGGAAAGATGATTGAGAACTTCGGTCACAACCTGACAATCAATGCTACGAAGTTTTGTTGTCCGCAATCCGAAACGGAGCTAGTGGAATTTCTCGACGCAAATCGAGATTCCAAGATTCGTGCAATTGGGCGATTGCATTCTTGGGGCAAAGTGGTCGAGGCCAATGGGAACCGTAAAGCACAACAAAGATGCGATCATCA
>CAXBHV010001423.1:0-2390 GCA_963974855.1 uncultured Rhodopirellula sp.
TCTTTCGCCATCGCGTCCAACTCTGGCGTCTGCACGAACGGATGGCCATTGTAGCCGACATCACCCCACCCCTGATCGTCCGCCATAACGAGAATGATGTTGGGCTTGCGATTGCTCTCGACGCGGTCGATCGCGTTCGAATCCGCGGCCACCGCTGGTTCGGATCCATGCGACACGGAAAGCAGCAAAATTTCCGTTAGTAGCAACGATTTGAATAAGATTTTCATGTGGGCGTCCGAGGTGGGAGTTGGCAGCGTATTACATCATAGATGCTGTCGATCCGCCATGCATCGAGCGAGATGAGGCGAGAAGATGCGTTGGGGGAATGGTGAAGGACCGGGTTGAGCGGCAGGGGGGAAGTGGCAGGAAATTTGTATTGGACAATGGTAAGCAGCTAGGCAGCAGTCTTTCAGTAAATTGGCCATTTTGGCACATGCGGGCTGATTATTTAGTGAGCCGCTCGCGCGTGAGCGTCCGGGTCCCGCGTATAACCCGGTGCCTTACGGCCCACGGCTCACAACTACGAGCGCATTACCCGGTGCCTTACGGCCCACGGCTCACAACTACGAGCACATTACCCGGTGCCTTACGGCCCACGGCTCACAACTACGAGTTGCATTTCGAACAAATCAACAACCCGCTAGCCACGATTCCGGCGCTGAAACGAGGCTAGCGTCCAAACGGCTAACGGGATTTCACCCAATGTTTCAAGCCAAACTGCTTAGTTGTCAGTCGTTATCCAGCCGGGGCAAGTCCGGCGGAAATGCGTGACTTGCGCAGCTTATCAATCACACGTCTCAAGCAGTTAAAGACATGAGGCAGCGGTAAGCGATTCGGGGTATGCTAGGCAAACCGCCGGCAACGTCCGCTTCGAAGCCGGAGGGTTGGCAGGCACCGCGGTGAAGCATTTCACGTAGCCGAACTCGCCAGAGTTTGGATTTTCCGCCGAGCCATCCAAAGTATGGCAATCTCGCGTTTTATCCGATATCCGATACATCTATGAACAAACTCAATCGTCGCGATCTGCTTCGTTGTCTTAGCACTCTTCCGCTTTCATCCGCTGCCGCCTTCGCGGATGAAGCCCCGTCGAGCGTGGTTGTTGATACGCATCTTCATTGTTTCGCCGGTCAAGATCGTCGTTTTCCGTATCATGCTCGGGCGCCGTATCGGCCCGACGCTGCGGCAACTCCCGAGCATCTTTTGAAGTGTATGGACTATGCCGACGTCGATTTTGCCATCGTCGTTCATCCGGAGCCCTACCAAGATGACCACCAGTACCTCGAGCACTGCTTGAACATTGGCCAAGGAAGATTGAAGGGGACGTGTTTGTTCTTCGCCGATCGCCCTGGTTCGGTCGAAAAGATGGCTCCGTTGGTTCAGCGGAATCCGGGACGCATCGTTGCTGCTCGTATCCACGCTTACGCTCCTGATCGTTTGCCGCCCTTTGGTACAAAAGAGCTACGTCATCTTTGGAAAACAGCGTCGGACCTGGGGCTTGCGATTCAACTGCATTTCGAGCCCCGATACGCCCCGGGGCTCGAACCGTTGATTCGAGAGTTTAGCGACACAACGGTCATAATTGACCATCTGGGACGACCGATGCAAGGCACCCCGCAGGAGCATGAAGTTGTTGTTCGCTGGTCACGGTTTCCCAATACGGTGATGAAGGTTTCCTCGATACCTGACCAGAACAGTTATCCTCATCGCGATGTGAAACCCGTCATTCGGCGTTTGACGGACGCATTTGGCGCTGAACGAATGATCTACGGAGGAGGCTTCAATTCGGCAGCGACCGGAGAGTCTTATCGAGACTATCGCTTACGCGTCGCGGATTTACTTTCTCATTTGTCGGCCGATGATCGCACGAAAATTCTTGGCGGTACCGCGGCAAAACTATTTGGATTCAACGGTTCCTGATCATGCGTCGAACAACCGCCATTGTTGTTGCCATCCTTTTGTATGTTAGCTTCCACTGCCATCTGCTGGCGTCCGCGGAGCCGCTGGGTTTTACGGAACGGGTGCACGATTCAGTCGAACGATCGCTGCCACTTCTGGAAATCGCGTCGGCGGAAACGGCGCAGCGCCGCACATGCTTCACCTGTCACGGGCAAGCGATGCCGGCCGTGGTCTTTGCCGAAGCCCGCAAACATGGCTTTCACATCGACCCTGACAATCTGCTTCGCCAGCTTGATCATACCTACTCGCACTTGAAACGATCGCAGAAACAATATGCCGACGGTCGAGGCACGGGAGGGCAAGTCGATACGGCCGGTTGGGCTTTGTGGGGACTGGAAGCTGGCGAGCGAGCGGCAGACGACATTACCGATCCGGTCGTCGACTACTTGTTGGGTAAGCAACGTGAAAGCGGCGTCTGGTCGTGCTCGAGCAAT
>CAXBHV010001424.1:0-2386 GCA_963974855.1 uncultured Rhodopirellula sp.
TTTTGGCCAGTTGCGGGTGTCATCCTTGCAGGACTGATGGAACCAGCCGTATTTGTGATCGTATTCGTGATAATGTGCATACTCGGCATTGGATGGTGGTTTCGACGACAGTTCCAGCGTGCCGAAGAAATCACCGAGGCAAGGCGGGGAGAGAAAAGCAATAACCGTGGCGTTTAGGTTGCGGCCTGAAAATGAGTTGCAAACGAGCAGGTGTAAAGTTGGGAGTTGGGAGCTCTTTCGTAAAGTCTTGTCGCAGTCGTAAGACAGAAAAATTGATGCGACAGAAAAATTGGAAAGATGCGATTCACGTGCTCTATCTTCCTCCCTCCATTTTCCTACCAAATCTGCTTTGCAGGCGTGTTCGGAGAACCAGGATGTAGAAGCAAGCGACTGTCACTGAATTGGAATTTGCCAGTTCGCGACTTCCACCTAACATTGCCATCGATCGCAGTCGCCGCTACCCAGGCGTTTTACCCCGAATCTCAATATGCATTCACAGCATCTCGTCACCATGCGAGCTGCTGTCCTCAGATGACTCGGTGATCCATTGAAATCTGAGCCATTGACCAAGGATCAAAACTTCTGATGCTCGAAGCAGAAATCGGTGGCAGACGGTGCATGCAAAGCGTATCCTGACATCTGAGAAATACCGTCCTACTCGCCCCAAGCCAGGCTTGCGAGTTTTTACAATTTGAAACATCAACTGCCCTGGCTTGGTGATGTGTAACGTTGTGTGCCTACCCATGCTTGACTTTCTATTCCGACGCGGCAATCCGACAAATCATTGGCGTCGATCACGCGATTTGCCCCTTACTGCTACACTGGATGAGCCTTCGTTGAATGGCGTGGCGCTCGGATCGCGATTCGAGCATCTGTCGTCGTTAGGCCGAAATGACGGTTCGCAGCTAGGCAGTCTGTGTTACTTTGACTTGGGCGTTCGTGTAGACCATGCGAAAGACGGGACGTTTCAAGGATTTGCGATTGTTCTAGCGGACGAGGAAGACGAGTTTCAGCCCTATCGCGGAACACTCTCGTGGAAACGCAATCCATTCGACATTCACCACTTGACTCGCAACGACCTGGCTAGCGTTTTCGGCGATTGGTACTGGATGGATACTGATGACAGTGAATCCATTGCCTTCTATGAATTCCCAGGATACGAAATGCAAATTGAGCTTGCTCTATCAGGAGCGATCAAAGCAATCATCCTGACCAACGATCCGCTGATGGCCGATCTGGAGCAACGAGACGCGTACAATGTCGACAAAGCGTGGCCACCGCATTACGACACCTAAAACTTTGGTGCAGCGTCACTGCGGCAAGCGAATTTTCGCATGCTCGATGATGTCCGCCATGATGCAACTTAAATTCATTAACCCGGCTTAAAAACCTTGTGCGAACTGACGACGAGAAGAGCCCCGATAGCGAGGAATCCGGTGCAGAGTGGTCATCTCTAGTTGTTGCAGTGATGGTTTGGTTGCCGCTTGGGTCACTTCCAATCCTCGCTCAAATTTCACTTGGGATAGTCTCGCTGCTTTTCCTTGTCCATTTCGTTTGCTCGGTTTTGCCTCGCACCCGCTCATGAGTCACGCCATGAATCCCAACGTTAACCGATTGACATGAACTCAACCCCGTCCACGAATTCAAATTTGCGCATACCGCGTTGGGCACGCTTCAGCATTCGCACTGCGATGCTAGGGATGTTGATCGCTGCGGCCTGCTTTGCTTCCTACCGAATGGGTGTCCATCGCGGGCGGGAGATCGGCCCTATTGTCCCGACAAGCATATCCGCGACAGCAATCTATTCACGCGACTACGACGTTTCGGACATCGTCAAATCGGAACAAGACGCGAAACTTGTCATTGCTGCAATCCGCGAATCCGTTGATGCTGACAACTGGGACGTTGCCGGCGGCTATGCTGAATTGAATTACGATCCTAAATCAAAAGTGCTTGCTGTGTCTCACGTCTGGCCTGGGCACGTCGAACTTGTCCGATACCTTCAAAGCGTCCGCGAATTCGCTCGCTTTGGCCGATCGCTAGATGAGACGCTGTCGGATGCGAGCACGAATTTTTGACTCGGTAGCTGCCAGTTGCTTTCACCGCCAAGTCAAGTTGGAGCGGAAGTATCGTCGACGCTCCTGATTCTCTTGAGTCGATGTCTGTTGGGTTTGCTGGCCGTTGGGAAGACAATCTCGCCGTCGGGCGATGGGCGAGTTGCTGTACTTGCATTTGTTTGGGGAACGCAGTTGTAAGACAGAAAGATTAATGCGACAGAAAAATTGGAAAGAAGGAGCGTTGAATGCACTCAATTTCCGAGTCTATCTTTTTGTCAATCATGTTTTTGCCTGTGTTTGCTCAGCAAGGGACAGAGCGTGTCATTGGG